>CAYSUA010000049.1:0-17124 GCA_964433795.1 uncultured Desulfobacteraceae bacterium
ACAGCTTGAATATGAGTTCGTACATTATCTGGCTAATGTGACAAAGTAGAATTAAATAATATCGGCAAAATTACGAAAACATATAGTCGGACGGAATAAATATTTGAGGCGGGGAACAGAATGAAAATGGGGCCTGTCTGGAAAGGCCCCATTTGTTCGTGATTCTTAATCGGCGACCCATGTCAATATCACATCTTTCGGGTCGGGTTTTTCCTCTGAGGGATTAGTTAATCCCCCGGTATTGATCCGATGACGTTGTCGAGAATTTCGATCATCTGATCCACTTCTTCTCGACTGACGTTTAGCGCCGGCATAAATCGCAGCGTATCCGGACGCGGGTTGTTGATAAGGAGTCCATTCTCTCGGCTTTTGACGACAATATCCTTGGCCAATTCTTTTTTCAGGTCCAATGCCAACAATAATCCTTGCCCACGTGCATCTCCGAAACCATATTTAGCGGATAACTTTTCAAGTTGTTCTGTCATGTATTGTCCTGTATCCGTCACTTTCTCAAGAAAACCGGGTTTGACAAGGGTTTCCATCACTGCACAGCCTGCAGCGGTTATCAGAGAACTGCCGTTAAAGGTTCCCCCCTGATCTCCGGGTTCGAAACAACAAACATGCTCTTTTGCCACCAGGGCGGCCAGGGGAACTCCGCCGCCTAATCCTTTTCCCAGTGTCATGATATCCGGCTCGGCCTCGGCGTGTTCATATCCGAACAGTTTACCGGTTCTTCCGATTCCGGTTTGAACCTCATCCAGAATCAATAGCAGCCCTTCTTGTTCGGTTAGTTCCTTAAGCCCGTTTAAAAAATCGGCTGTGGCCGCGTAGACACCGGCTTCCCCCTGAACCGGTTCCAGCATGATTCCGACGGTTTTATCGTTCACCACCGATTTTACGGCATCCAGATCATTCAAATCAACCTTTGGGAAACCCGGCGGCTTGGGCTCATATAGCTTTTCCCATTCGGGTTTTCCCGATGCCGACATGGTGGTCAGCGTCCGGCCGTGGAAGCCATGATCCATGGTGATGATTTCATAAGCACCGTTGCGGTGAATCTGCCCCCATTTTCGCGCCAGTTTCACTGCACCTTCGTTGGCTTCAGCACCACTGTTGGCAAAAAACACCCGATCCAGACAGCTTTGTTTCACAATCAAATCCGAAAGTCTGATCATTGTTTCATTGTAAAATGCCGGACTGCAGTTAATCAGCTTGCCGGCCTGCGCTTCAAGGGCTTTCAGAATCACGTCGGGCGAATGACCCAGGCAGTTAACCGCCCATCCCTGAATAAAATCGAGGTACTTATTCCCCTTAGCATCCCACAGCCAGGAACCCTTGCCGTTTGTAAATACAATTGGCGGTCGATCCGTAAACACCATTAAGGAATCAAATGAATAATCTTTTTCAGACACTGTTATCACTCCTTTCTATGAATGAGTTAAGCGCACAATAAAATCAATCTCCCGCGACCTTGTCAAGAAAGTCACTCACATTGAAATCGTCACTGCTGTGCTCATAATAATCGAGGGCCACATCAGCGTATTGTGTGTACAATTTTTCCCGGCCCGTGAGCAGTTTCGGGTAACATCTCCCCAACGCCACTTCATGAGACTCGTCTGTTTTCATGTTGAAATAACTTCTCCAGAGTACCGGCCGCCTGTTTGACAAATAGGCATTCAACATCAGTTCCTGAACTTCCGGTGGCGTGGCAAGATGGACAACCCTTGTCATTCGACAAAGGGTCTTTAATATTGCCTCTCCCGAATAAATAACACTTCCGGTGGTGTCGATAACAAAACGGCCGTCTGCCGACTCACTCACCGCTTCAATTTCGTCCAGGATTTCAGCAAGTACCTTTTTTTCAAAATACAGGTACTTCTCTTCTCGTTCTATGTAAGTGGGTTCATAGGGAAACCCCATCCATTCCCCCACCTCCATATCGGTACCATCCGGTTTTTTTAATTCATTTGAGAGCTTTTCAGCAATCAAATCGTCGCAATGAAATACCTTGAAACCATTGTCTACCAGTCGTCCGGACCATGTGGACTTGCCCGATCCGGACATGCCAATAAGAGAAATCCGCATCATGCTCCCTTTTAACAAATAATCTCGACTATTTCAGCGTAAACTGCAGCCCCAACAGGATGAGCCCCATACTCAATACCATTATCACGGTAATCGGTTCATTAAAAACAATACGGGCCAAAATCACAACAAAAACCGATACCAGACTGTATACCATACTCGATGTTTTCGTGGGGCCGATTCTTCGAATACTTATGTTATATAACAGGTATCCCAACCCCGATGCACATAGGCCCATATAAAGGACCGATCCCAATGACCGCATGGAAATGTCAAAAACCGGGTTTCCTCTGTTTTCCACGCCGGCAAGACCGATTAAAAATATTACCCCGAAAAGGGTGGCATAAAAGGTGATGGTAAATACCGTATATTTTCTCACCATGCGCTTGATCAGAAGTGCGTAGATTCCCCAGCTGAAAACGGAACACAGCATAAGCAAATCCCCCAAATTTATCCTTAATAATAATATGTTTTCGATCCTGCCCCGGGTGAGTAAAATAATTACCCCTGAAAACGCCATGGCCACACCGATATAGTTTTGCCGGGTCAACCGTTCACCGATAAATACAGCGGCCATGATTCCTGTGATGATCGGGCTAAACGCATTGATGATGGCGGTGTTCGCAACCTGGGTATATCTCAGGGCCGAAAAGAAAAAGTAATGATAGCCCACAATGCCGAAAAGCCCCGACAGAATAAGAAACCCCAGATCATTCCCCTCCACCTTCAGTGATTCTGTCTTGAAATGAAACAATAAGCCGCTTAAAAAAACCAAGGCGACTACGTATCGCCATAAAGAAGCGCTTATCGGCCCCAGATCGACGATGGCATATTTTCCGGCGATATAGGAGCCCGTGAAAAGCAGGCTGGTAAATAGCGGCGGTAAAATCAGGTTTTTATTCATCGCTCCGTTTCCATGGCATGCTTGGCTGCAATATAACCGAAGACCATACCGGGTCCGATTTGCGCTCCGGGACCCGGGTACTCCCCACCGAATATGTTCTGCATGTCATTCCCGCAGGCGTACAGACCCTTGATCGGTTGTCCCGAGGTTTCTAGCACCTGGGCACTGGCATTCGTCAGCATACCCAAACTCGTACCCAGCGGCGTGGGGAGAACCGCGACCGCACAGTATGGAGGTCTCTTGATCGGCCCGAGACACGGATTCGGTAAATGCTCCGGATCGCCGTACGCACGGTCGTATACGTTGCCGCCTTTATCAAAATCGGTGTCAACACCGGTGCGGGCAAACTCATTGTGAACCCTGATCGTCTCAACCAGTCCCGCGACATCGACGCCAATCCTGCGCGCAAGCACCTCTACCGAGCCTGCCATGTGAAGGTAGCCGCTGTCGACAAATCGCTTCAATACAGGCGTTAACGGCATGATCATCCCGAGACCGTACTTCCAAACAAAGCGCCGGTCGCAGACCAGCCATGCGGGGATGCTCGGAACGTCGCTGTGGGATCGATACATCGATCGCACAAACTTATGATAGGACAAGCCTTCGTCGCAAAACCGTCGTCCCGCAGAATTGACGGCAATGAGCCCCGGCTTCGCACGATCCAAGACGATGTGCGGGAAAACGGCTGTCGAACCATCCTTGCGAATCGCGACCGAGCTTGGAAACCAAAACGAGTTGTCCTCTCCCGATGGACCGAGTGACGCGCCGATCTCCTGAGCCAGCAGCAGCGTATCGCCAGTGCATCCCTCATATGCAGATGTATATTGTGCCACAGGCTTTGGGAAATAGCGCTCGCGGAGTTCCGGACTCGCCGGGAAGCCCCCGCCCGCAAGCACGATCCCGTGCTTTGCACCCACTCGTACCTCCGAGCCGTCTCGCTGGACGACGAGACCGCATGCTCGTCCGTTCTCCGAGATGAGCCGTGTGGTCTTGCCGTTGAACCAGACCGTGGCACGGCAATCGACCAGATTCTTGAAGAGTTTCGCCACCAGCGCGTTTCCCAAAACGAGCCGCGTCCCGCGCTTGTAGCGCACGCGATCCAAAATGAAACGACCGAACAGCTGTGCTCCCAACAGAATCGAATTCAGGTTTCTTCCGACTCGCAGGAGACGTGCCGCTTCCCCGCGGGTTATCATCATCCTGCCGAAGAGCATGAGCTCCGGAATGGGCCAGCGCAACCGGTCAAAATCTTTTCCCAATGTGCGCCCGTCAAACGGCAGCGGCATCAGCGCACGCCCCCCTATTGTTGCGCCCGGCAGTTCCGGATCATAATCCGGCTGCACATCATACATCAGCCAGTAGAGATCGATGTGTTCCTCTAAATACTGCAGCATCTCCGGTCCCGCAACGATGAAGGCTTCGCGCAGTGTTCGACCCGAACGCTCTCCGATGAGAGCATCGAGATACGTAAGCGCTGCTTTGTCGTCTCCGGTGACGCCGCTTCGACGCTGGTTAGAATTATTCGGTATCCATGCGGATCCGGACGAAAGGGCCGAGGTCCCCCCAATCTGATCGCTTTTCTCAATCAAAAGCGTGCGCATGCCTTCAATCGCCGATACTATCGCCGCAGTCAGACCGGCCGCCCCGGAGCCCAATACGACCAAGTCATACTCCTCATCCCATTGCATCGGCGTAGATCTCAAATTTCTTTCTTCCATCGTCGTCATTTACAGCAATCTCCGTCTAACCCTGATGACAATAAGCCGTAAAGCCTTGCAAATTATCGATTCAGTTAGCGGATCGAAATTCGGCTGTCAATATATTTTGGATGGCAACAACCGTTACTCAGCCCAATTCTTTACTGACCGATGTTTCGCAACCCTTGCCAATGCTTTAGCCAAAATGATATACATCCACGACCCATATGAAACCAGACAACGCTAAAGGCCAAATCGAAAGACAATAAAGATGGGAAAGAATGAATTTAAAAAAGACGCGGTGGAACAGCAACTGAATGAGTTGCGACATGAAATCGATGCCATCGATCTGGAGATTGTCAATTCCCTGGGTAAACGTAAAAAAGTGGTGGATAAAATTATTGCGGTAAAGAGAAAGCATCAACTCCCCATCTACCATCCGGCGCGGGAAGAAGATCTGATATCCGACAGTCGAGGACGGGCGATCCAAAAAGACATCAACCCGGATTATGCAGAAGAGCTGTTCAGAACGATTCTCCGTTATTCCAGAACCGAACTGGCTTCAAAGACGGCCCGAAAAGCCGTAAAACCGGGAGCCACGATACTGATTGTCGGCGGCAAAGGGAGTATGGGACAATATTTCCGCCAATGGTTTGAGGAGACGGGTTATCATGTTCGAATTTTAGCTCGGGATGATTGGGCGGATATTGAAACACTTGCCCTAAAAATCGATTTGGCACTCATTTCCGTTCCTATTGAATCGACCAATTCGGTTATATCAAAGCTCGGCCCATATCTTCCTCAAGACTGTATTTTATCAGACATCACCAGCATTAAAGAATCGCCGCTTGAAGCCATGCTGAAGGCTCATCAGGGGCCTGTGGTGGGATTCCATCCCTTGTTCGGACCCTCGACCTCCACATTGGACAAGCAGATTATTGTCGTTACTCCCGGAAGGAACCCTGACGCCTGCCAATGGCTTTTGGATCAGTTGAGTGCTTGGGGCAGTATCATTCTGAACAGCACGGCTAAAGAGCATGATGAAGTGATGGGGATTGTTCAAACCCTGAGGCACTTTGCCACATTTGCCTTTGGTCAATTCCTCCATCGCAAACAAATCAATCTTCAGAGAACCCTTGAGTTTTCAAGCCCCATATACCGATTAGAACTAGGGATGGTGGGACGGTTGTTTGCCCAGGATCCCTCGCTATACGCCGAAATCATCTTTGCCTCGCCGGACCGTCGCCGGCTTTTAAAGGAATACCTCGGGTCCATTCAGGATAATTTGGAAATGATCGAAAAGGGAGAGAAAGAGCGTTTTCAATCCGAATTTAAAAACATCGCTGAATGGTTCGGCACTTTCGGTGAACAGGCCATGCGGGAGAGCAGTTATCTCATCGATAAATTGATCGAACGATTCTAACCTTCAACCACTTTTATTCTATCTTTCGAACTTGAAAAAAAGGGGAGAAAATAATCTCCCGATCTGTACACCCTGCAAATACACACTCGGTTCGATTCATTACACTCCAAGGTCAAAATCTTTTCACTTTCCAAAATTAATCCTGCTTTGATGGCCAGAGTCCGAGTGTTCAATTGGCCGGACCGGTATGGCCTTGGACGATCATTTGCCCTAGGGATTTGAGGGCCTGAGCCTTGACGCTGCTAAAGTGAGATTTAAGGGCCTCCTGGGCGTCTTTCAAGTTCTGGGTTACAACGGCGTTGAAGATTGTTTGATGCTGTGTCCCCACGAAACGTTCGGATGCGACAAACAAGAGGCTTGCACTGTACTTGAGGTACAAAAGGTCGAAAAGATACTGAAGAATCTGGACTTGAGTCTTATGGTTTGACAAAGAGGCCAGGGTTAGATGAAAGTTCCTGTCGGTTTTCAGGCGTTCGTACAGTTCGGATTCCGGGTTGACTGCCGGTTTGATTTCCAGGCTATCCCGCAGCTTTGTTATTCCGTCTTCCTCCAGATTGTTCATGATGGCCGGCAACAGGGAAATTTCTATAATTTCGCGGGCATCGTATATTTCTTGAATTTCTTTCAAACTGATGGGTTCGGTAAAATAGCCTCGGTTGGGTTCGTGACGGACTAGCCCGCTGATTTCGATGAGTTTCAGGGCCTGAATGACCGGAGTAGGGCTCATTTGCAGCCGTTCGGCCAGCTGGCGGTAGGATATTTTTTGGCCGGGCAAGATCTCGTTTTCAAACAACATCTTTTTAATGCCCTGATATGCGATGTCGGTGTGATCGGGTCGGCCCTTGGTCCGTTTTTTCGCCTTTTTCGTCGCCACTTTTACCCTCTCCAGCTAATAATTGTTCGCTCGACAGATCATCTTATCACAGATCCAATCCGGCCATCAACGATCTTCGGGTCAGAACGCGGGCCATGTCTTTTCGATACTCGGCGTGGGCTCGAAAAGACGATCTGGGCTGCACCGTCTGCGCGGCGATTCCGGCCGCCTCATGGATTAGGTCCGGTGTGGCTTTCTTGCCTTGAAGAAATTGTTCGACTTCGGCTATCCGTCGAGGGGTCGGGCCGGTCAAGCCCATGGCCAGGGTAACCGCGTCGAATGATTCGTTGTCGATCCGAAATTTAGTCGCCACCGACAGAACGGACATGGTGAAGGCTCTTCTTCGCCCGAGTTTGATCCAGCTCGACCGGTCCTCCGGCGTCATCGCGGGAAAACGGACTGCGGTCACGATTTCTTCACGGCCCATGAGCGTTGTCCCGTATCCGGTGAAAAAGTCAGTCAACGGAACAGTTTTCTCATCATCACTACCCGCGATAAGTACCTGGGCGTCAAGGGCCAGGAGTCCCACGGAGGCATCGCCCCCTGGTGATGCGGTGCACAAATTTCCCCCAATGGTGCCGGTGTTGCGGATCTGAACGGATCCGATGTCCTCCACGACCCGGGCCAGCAGGGGACATGCGTCGGCGATCAGGGGGGAATCGAGTATCGAAGCATACGAGGCCGCCGCGCCGACCGTGATCATATCGTTTTCCATCGATATGTTTCCAAGGCGCTCGATCCCTTTCAGGTCGATCAGGTGCGTTCCCGGGGCGAGTCTCAATTTTCCGCGACGGATCATCGGTATGATGTCGGTGCATCCGGCGATCAATCGACACTTCCCCGGGTGGTCTCGGAGCAATGCCAAGGCTTCCGGAACATCAGCCGGTTTATGATAAATGACGTCGGGAAGGCTCCAGGAGCCCAGGAAATGTTCCATTTGTCTCCACCTTATAATAGCTTTCACATTGATTTGGGTTTTTACCACCACAACCCGTCATTCTTGGATTTGGCCGCTGTCTTAATCGCTTTAACGATGTTGACATATCCGGTGCAGCGGCAGATGTTGCCTTCAATGCCCTTGCGGATGGCCTCGTCAGTTAAGGCACCGTTATCGTTGATCAAGGCATACGCGGTCATGATCACTCCGGGGGTGCAGTAGCCGCACTGGACCGCTTTATGGTCGGTAAACGCGGTTATCAAAGGATGTGGTCGGCCGTTTTTGATCAGTCCTTCCAAGGTCAATACCTGTTTGCCGTCGGCTTGGGCGGCCAGGGTCAGGCAGCTGCAGACGGCCTGGCCGTCCAACAATACCGTACAGGCCCCGCATTCGCCTTCACCACAGCTCCGATGAACGCTCTTGATCTTGAGCACGTCCCGGAGCAGTTCCAACAAGGTCGAGCCATGATCGACTTCGATTTCCCTGAGTTCATGATTGACCGTAATTGCAAAGACGAATTTCATGAACAAACCCTCCTCATATTAATCGGCGTTTGCCGTCTTCGACCGCTGAATTGGCCTGGGCAGTTCTCACCCAGTGCCGGACGCGCTGTCTAGTGGCCGGGCTTTCGTTGATTTCGACGCCCAAAGGCGCCAGCGCATCTTCTACGGAAGCGATCAAGGCCGCTTTAGAGCTGATCAACGGAGCTTCACCCATGCCTTTGGTCCCAAGTTCGGTGTAGGGGGACGGGGTCTGCATGTGCCCGATAGTTATTTCCGGAACCGCCAGGGCTGTCGGCAGTAAATAGTTGGTGTATGATTCGGTCAACATGTCACCATTGTCGCCGTACACAATTTCTTCAAACAGAGCTTCCCCCAGACCCTGGGCTACACCGCCATGGATCTGTCCTTCGACCAGTTCCCGGCTGATGATGGTTCCGGCGTCGTGGACGTGGGTCATCTTCAGGATTTTGACCTCCCCGGTCTCCACGTCCACCTCCACCACCGCGACGTCCGCGGACACGCAAAAGGTCGTGTAAGTGCTGGTCGGGTTGAGAGCCGTGCTCGGGCTGAACCAGGTGGCCTGCATGTCGGGGAGAAAATCGTGGCTTGTTTTCATATCCATGGACAACGATCTGGGGCCCGGGAGGAAATATACCCGTTTGGCCAATTCCGCGTAACTCATTTTCCGTTCAGGGGCTCGGATGGAAAAAATGGCCCCGTTTTCCATGGCGATGTCTTCGGCCGGGGTGTCGAAGTAATGAGCGGCGTACTGAATGACCTTGGCTTTTAGTTGTTTGGCCGCGACCGCCAGGGCGCTGAGCGGATAGACCGAACCGCGGCTGGAAACAGGCCCTATGCCAATCATGTCCGACGACACCGGGGGGATGATCACGTCTTTCTTTTCGATGCCGAGGATGTCGCTGATGACGATCCGGTGGCTCTCTTCGGCTCCTTGACCAATTTCGGTTCGATCACTGTGGGCTTCGATCAGCCCGTCAGGGGTCAATTTGATTCGGGCCTGGGTCAGACCGCTGGCAACGTTGGCCGACGCCACGCCGGCCGGTTCCACGATTAAGGCCAGTCCTATGCCGATGTATCGACTTTCGGCCCTGGCCGCGGCTTGCTTTTCCCGCCATGAGCTCAGTTCGGCAAGCTTGACGGCTTTTTCCATCAAGGCCGGATAATCGCCGCTGTCGTAAACATAACCCGTTATCTGGTGGTATGGAAAATCGGTGGGCGGTACGAAATTGCGATACCGGATTTCTTCGGGTGGTATCTCTAGTTCTCGGGCCAAGCGGTCCATGACCCGTTCCATGAAGCGGAGCCCTTTGTCCTTGCCGTAGCCCCGGTAGGCACCGTAAAAGGATTTATTGGCCACCACCGCATACGCGTCGATTTCCAGACCTTTGAGACGGTAGGTGTTGGGCACCGCGCTGATGGCGGCCATCAGCGAGCCGCCACCGTAGCCTCGATGAGATATTTCCACGCCGACATTCTGGATGAACCGGACCTTGATCCCGAGAATTTGGCCGTCGTTTTTGAAGGCCACCTGGCCGGACCATAAAACGTCCCGTTGGTGGACGCCGGTACAGATGGACTCCCGGTGGCTCTCGAACCATTTTACCGGCCGGCCAAGCCGGATGGCGGCGAAGCAAACCACCGCGTGCTTGAAAGAATTAATCCGGTTGCCGAAAGAACCGCCGATGGCCGCGGCCGTGACCTTGACATTGCTGGTGGGAAGCCGCAGCACGTGGGCCAGGCTCTGTTGTGCTCGAAAGGGGCATTGATAGGACCCCCGGGTGTCGAGTGTTCCGGTGGCCGTGTCGTATGAAGACAGGCAGCCTCTAGGTTCAAGCGGGAATCCCGAGGCCCGGGCTTCCTTCCAGGAAACCTCGATGACCCGGTCCGCCTCGTCAAAAGCCCCTTGGACGTCGCCGAAGTTAAAAAGACGATGCGCCTGGACGTTGTTGCCCCAATCTTCGTACAACAAGGGACTTTCCGGCGACATGGCCAGCAGAGCTTCGGTGACCACAGGTAGCGGCTCGTAGTCGATTTCGATTAGTTCGGCGGCTCGAACCGCCAGGCGGCGCTCTTCGGCAATGACCGCCGCCACCGGTTCGCCCTGGTACCGTACTTTGTCTATCGCCAAGGGGTAGACCTCCGCCGGAGCCTTGAAGTCCCAACCGATGCTGCCCAGTTCGAGTAGTTGGGGCAGCGGATTTGTGTGTCGGGCCAATTCCCGGCCGGTCAGGACCATGAGCACGCCGGGCGCTTGTTCAGCTTGTCGAGTGTCGACCCGGGTGATTCGGGCATGGGGATGGGGACTGCCCACAAACACCAGGTGGGCCATGCCCGGGAGCTCCAGGTCGTCGGTAAAACGGCCCAGTTTCGGTAAAATGCGCGCAGGGTCGTTAACCATGTATCCTCCTTCTTTTTACCCGGTCATTATCGGTCCACAGAGCCGGCAAAAACGTTGGACAGCCCGGCGGCCGCCACTCGCCGCTCGATCGCCTCCCGGTCGGTGGTGTAAAACCCACGCTGGTTCATTCTATCGAAAAGCACCGATCCGGAAAAAGTGAATTTCAAATCCAGACAGCCATGTTCCATCATTTGTTGGCGCGTGTACCGGATCCCGTCTCCGATGGCCAAAGAGTCGGGGAGTACTAAAGGCGGTTCGTCCATCACCTGCCCGACGGCGTTATGTCCGGCCAGGGTCCCGGTGCAGATGGCTTCGGTATGGCCAACCAGTAGTCCTGCTTTTTCACCGGCGCAGTATAGATTGTCAATTCCGGTGACTTTCAAGGCGTCATCGCGGGGAGACATGCCGATGTATCGGACCGAATTGCCGATGCCTCCGGAATAAGGATCCTCATATCTGGCATGTTCAAAGCCCGGAATTTCACGCAACTGATCCAGCGGATAGTGCGTGGTCATTAATTTGGCGTGACCGGTGTCAAGCAGAACAATATTATCTTCGTATTCAGAAAGTGCATATTGCTGGCAGGCCTTCTTGGCGAGTTTGCCTTTTTGGATTTGGGACTCAGGTACGGCTATGACGGCAACCCCCTTTTGATTCAAATCATCCTGAATTTCTTTAGACAGGGATTCCTTGAACAGTTTACAGGCGCCGCTGAATGCGCCTATTTGATCGCCTTTTTTGCCGGACAATTCTTTCACCCCGGCTTTGGCCGCCAAACTCACACGACCGCCAAAGGTGTGGCAACGGAGTATGCACATCACGCATCCGTTGCCGTACTTGTTGCACTGCGCCGGAGGGCCGGCCGTGCCCGTGGTGTCGATGAAGGCGTCACCCTCCAGACGGATCTTTTCTCCACCGGTCTTGGCCGTCAAAGCGGTGATGCGCGCCCCGTCCATTTCCACGTCCGTAACCCGGGTCATCAGGCGGATTTGAACCCCGCTTTGGGATAGGAGTTGTTTGGTGATCGGTTCCATGTGGCCGACACTGTACAACGACGCGTGGCGGTGGCCGGGGAAATCGATGTCACAATGAACCAAATTGCCATCAATGGCGTGGAAGATGTCCCCGCCTCCCATGGCGACCAGTTCTTCGGTGGCGGTGTACCGCCCATTGTTCCGCATGATTCCGCCCACGAGCCCCGTACCCAACAACATGTCGGTGCGTTCCAACAGGATTGCCTCAGCTCCTCGTTTTTTTGCGGACAGCGCCGCCGCGCAGCCTGCCCAGCCGCCTCCAACTATAATCACACGCATAATACTGTCCTCCTCATTTAATTTCCATGTAATGTTTAAAATTTGATTAAATTAATTGTTAACTTGATTTTTCAGTGGTGTCAAGTGTTTTCTTGGTCTTGTCATTGAACCGTATAACATCTTAAAAAATAAGAAAAATTTGAAATAAAATACTTGACAAGCGATTCCATGTTAAATATGATTAAATCCAAATATTACCTTCAGTAAGATGAAAATTATTTCGTAAAAACATTAGTAGGGCTAAAGAGGAAATGAAAATGGAAGTCAAAGCAACGGTTCTTTGCGAGAATTTTATTATGAGCAATGTGGGGGCGATTGCCGAACATGGTTGGGCGGTGCACCTGGAAACGAAACACGGAAATTATCTCTTTGATACGGGCCAGGGCAAAGGGCTGCTGAACAACGCCAGGGTGTTCAAGATTGATTTATCCCAGGTTCAGGGGGTCATGATCAGCCATCATCATGTGGATCACACGGGTGGCCTTTTAAATGCGGTTTCCGCAGCAGGGCCGGTCACTGTTTATGCACATCCGGATCTTTTTAAACGGGAAACCTACATCACCAGGCAGGGTAAAAGGATGTGGATCGGTGTTCCTTTTGTTCGCGATCTATTGGAAAGCAAGGGGGCTGAATTCCGCTTGCGCCGGGACTGGGTGGAGATTGCCCCTCGAATGTACCTGACCGGTGAGATTCCCAGAAAAACGAGCTTTGAGGAAGTTGAAAAAGTCATCCAGACCAAAAATGAAGCCGGTGAATTTATTCCGGACACTGTCAGTGATGACTTTGCGCTTGTCATAGACACGGATAAAGGGCTCTTGATTATTCTTGGCTGTGCCCATGCCGGTATTATCAACACCATGAATTATGCCATCGAAAAGACCGGCAAAACCTCCATCTACGCGGTAATCGGCGGCACCCACCTGTGGCCTGTCAGTGAAGAACAACGTGAGAAAACCATTGACGCTCTGAAGGCGTTTGATATGGCCCGCATCGGCGTATCCCATTGTACGGGGTTGCCCCCGGCCATGCGATTGGCCCAGGAGTTCGGTGAGCGGTTTTTCTTCTGCAATGTGGGGAGCGTGGTCGAGGTTTAATTCACAATAGCGACCATTTTTTCTAAAATCTTATCCGGTACCTGTTTGTGGAAATCAATCAATTCAGGCGCATTTTGTACGCGGTCACATCCATATTGATGATTATCAATATACCGGCCTTGTATTTTTCCGGTATGGCGCTTTTGGTCATTCTGGTTTCGCTTAACTGGTTCAAAAAACGAGAAATGAGTATTGGTAACGTCGGCTTATCCAATCAAAGGGAGAATTAGATGTTTAACGACGGCATGACCCTGAGAGTGGAATTCTATCATTTTTACAAAGAAAGATAGAGCAAATCGATACCTTAACTTTAGGCACTTCGAACTTGATGACCGCGTAAAAAGTCCGAAAAACGACCTTTTTACGAGAGTGTTTAGTATTTAGTGTTTAGCACACCAATAGGCTGATATTATAAGATTTGTTTTTCTCTAAATACTAAATACAAAACACTAAACACTTGATGAATTCGATCTTTTGCGAATTCATCAAACTTTAGTTCACTTGTAACTTTTCCGGCTTGTCCGGATTAGGAGGATTGATGATGACAACAAACGGGGCCCACGTGCTAGTGGATATGCTTATGAAATTTCAGGTCGAGGTCATCTTTGGCGTATCCGGCGATACAAGCATTCCGTTTTATGAAGCCCTGTATGACGCGCAACCGGGTATCCGACACGTGATGGCCAGGGATGAGCGTTCCGCCTCTTTCATGGCCGACGCCTATGCAAGGATTTCCCGGAAACCAGGCGTATGCGAATGCCCAAGCGGCGCGGGTCCGCTCTATTCCGTGCCGGGTGTGGCCGAAGCTAATGCGTCGTCGATACCTGTTATTCTTCTCACCTCGGATATCCCCATGTCAGGGGAAGGAAAGTACACCATCACCGAGCTTGATACGGCCAAGCTGTTTGAATCTATCACTAAGTGGTCGTACTTGGTCAAGAACGCGGACAAAATACCGGAAACGATCCGAAGGGCTTTTCGAATAGCCACTACAGGACGCCCCGGCGCCGTCCATCTGGCTCTCCCACAGGAAGCTTTGACGGATTCCGTATCCGGCGCCGACGAAGTCCTGTTCGCCGAACCGGAGTGCTGTTCATATCCAGCCTATAGAACCCGGGGCGCCCGATTAGTGTTGGAACAGGTCAATGATGCCCTCGGGCAGGCAATGCGTCCGGTCATTATCGCCGGCGGCGGTGCCAATCACTCCCAGGCTGAAGAAACTCTGGTTAATTTGGCGGAATGGTTGGCGGCACCGGTAGTCACCACTATCTCCGGCCAGGGCGTCATTCCTGACGACCACCCCTTGGCCATGGGAGTCATTGGCGACAACGGATTCCATCCCCACGCGCATCGTACCGTTGAAGAAGCGGATGTACTTTTGTATGTCGGGTGTAAGATGGGGTCTGTATCCACGATCAATTGGACATTTCCGACATATAATCCAGATCGAAAGATCTTCCAGATCGATTTGAACCCTATAATTCTTGGCAATAATTCCCAAAACACCATCAGCGTGGCCGGTGACGCCAAGCTGGTTCTCGAAGATCTGCTGACGCTGCTTCGAGGCGCGATGAAACAACGAACGTCGTCGGATTGGGTTAATGAGCTTAATCAGGACCGTAAAAAATTCTGGGATGCATTTAACCATGATCAAAATGTTCCCGGCAGTCCCATAACGCCTCAAAAACTGATTGGCGCATTGAATCGGCATCTTACCGATACAAGCATCGTCATCGCCGATGCCGGGACCCCGACACCGTATATCACCCGCTATTTAAAACTGGGCGGCAACGGTTCACGTTTTTTGATTCCTCGTTCCTATGGTGGACTGGGATACGCCATACCAGCCGTGGTTGGCGCTCACTTTGCCCGGCCGGATGCGCGGCTGGTAGGATTATTCGGCGACGGCAGCCTGGGAATGTCCGCAGGCGAACTGGAAACCGTGGCCCGACTGAATATCCCGGCTGTATTAATACACTGTAATAACGCCATGTTTGGTTGGATAAAAGCGCTCCAGAAGCTACACGGCAATGAAAAGTATCTTTCCGTGGATTTTACCGCGGGAAACCCTTGCCTTGTGGCGGAAGGGTTCGGCCTGACCGCCATCAGGGCCGAATCGGGAGAAGAATTGGAATTGGCATTAGAAAGGGCATTCTCCACCAACGGGCCTGTATTTATCGACGCAATCACCGAACCGGAAGTGGAAAAACTCCCGCCGGTTTATTCGTGGTTGAAGGCGGCCGGTGAAATATAATCCGAAAATCAGTTTTCAGAATGTTGGAGGAAAAAAGGAGGGAACCAGCAGAGGAGTTCAAGCAGTACTTCAAAGATTAGCCAAACACCTTGGACACGGACGTAGTACAGCCGCGCGAGCGAGGTCGCACTTGCGCCGATCAAAGTGGTCGTCCGGCATAAAGTCTGAATTGGCCTACCACAACATAATGATTCCGTATTTGAAGAGTTTGGCCTTATTTTCCATCCCTCATGTTCATTTTTCGAATGAATATCCCATTAATTATAGCCGTCTGAATTTTACGGAACATGGCGAGCGTCCAAACATCAATGTCGAACTAATTCCTAACAGAATCCGTGCTTTTTATCTTTTCACCCGATCATTTCCCGTTTTTTCATTAGTATAATACGAAGAATTCGGGAGGGAAAATAAGGATCATTTTGGGGTGAGATGATGAGTTCATTAGATATTCTTGGAATTTAGCTTGATGTTCTTGAGTTGCTGGCAGAACGGCTGAGCAACCAGGAAATTGCTGCCAAACTGTTCATTTCAACAACCACAGTCAAAGGACACCTGCAGAACATCTACGGAAAGCTCAACGTCAAAAAGCGCCGCGAGGCGGTTGAGAAGGCTGAAGCCCTGGGTATCCTTTCCCACCGCTGATCTTTTTTAAAAGACGGGTTGACAAGGCGTCGAATTTTCTGCGCCTACTCAGGAGGAGAAACAAAAGGTGTTGGATAAGGAAGCAACTGAAGATCTTTGATAAATTTGTAATCACGCTGATTTTTTGTTACAAATTGATTGCCCGTGATGATGGCCGTAGCGGCAATTAGAGCGTCTGCTATAAGCAATCCATGGCTTAAGCGGTAGTTTTTTAACAACCCTAAAGCTTTATCCGAAATTTGCTCCTTTATTTTGATAATCTCGAATCTTTCCAAAAATTTTTCTAAAGCAAGGAGCTCTTTGTTATTAAGGCAGCCAATAATCAATTCCATCTGTGTGACGACACTGACGAGAGGAGAAATGCTTTGTTCAATTTGCTCCAAACAGCTTATTGCTTCGCGGATACCGCGGCCAGCATCAATCAAAATATCAGTATCTACAATAATCATCTCAGAGACTCGGTTCTCTCCATTCAGAGTTGCGGACATTTCGAAGCCACTTGTTACTGTCCTTCATATCTTCACGATCTTGCCATATACCAATAAATGATTCATCAGCCAAATTGATACTCACGGATTTCCTTCGAATGAGAGATTTTTTGTAACGTGTACGCAGAAAGTCTATAAAATCGAAAACCTGACGTTGAGCTTCGGGTGGCAGGTTCGCAAGGTCGCTTAAAATTTTTTCTTGCTCCATTTTTTGCCCTCTTTTCTGTCAAAAATATTTGTCAATGATATAAATTCTTATACACGATGAGTATATTAGTTCTTTATATTTTAAAATATAACTCAAAAATCAAATATTTACAAGAATTTTGTGTTTAGAAAGTTAGGTAAATATGAACGACAACACAGAATACCGGCTGCTCTTGTCTTACAAAATTTCTCACGTGTTTTATCGTTGTGAGTTATGACCCTGGGAGTAAAAGCCCCCTCGAAGAATCGTAATTAAACGCAGCTCCCAACCTTCCATTCCCAAA
>CAYSUA010000050.1:0-17124 GCA_964433795.1 uncultured Desulfobacteraceae bacterium
CAGGGTTTCCCCCATTGCGCAAAATTCCTCACTGCTGCCTCCCGTAGGAGTCTGGACCGTGTCTCAGTTCCAGTGTGGCTGATCATCCTCTCAGACCAGCTAACCATCGTGGCCTTGGTAGGCCGTTACCCCACCAACAAGCTAATGGTACGCGGGCTCATCCTCAAACGGTAGCTTACATGTAGAGGCCACCTTTGATCTTAAAGGCCTGAACCAAATAGATGTTATCCGGTATTAGCTCCGCTTTCGCGAAGTTATCCCCGATTCGAAGGTAGATTACCCACGCGTTACTCACCCGTACGCCACTTTACTAGCTTCAGCAAGCTGAAGCGTTCTCGTACGACTTGCATGTGTTAAGCACGCCGCCAGCGTTCATTCTGAGCCAGGATCAAACTCTCCAATTAAACAATTAAACTGCATAAAGATTATGCGGTTTTCAAACTAAAAGACCCGACTCAAAGCTGTCACTATTTAGTTTTCAAAGATCGATTTTACCCGAAACGGGTTCGCTAAAACAGAAAAGCGCGATAAATTATATAGCACGCCGTTTGTACTGTCAAGCGGTTTTCCAAACTTTGGACAAAAAAATTCTGGCATCCTCAAAGTAAGAATCGCCAGAATGATTTTTTAATCGATATAATTCTTAAAGAGCGATTCGATCAAAACGATCTGCTTTTTACAGCGAAATTGATCCCGTGTCAACCCATATTTTGCATTATTTTAATTTTTTCACCACATAAAAATTAAAATTTTCAATCTGTAAAAAAACGGTGGGTGTAAAGTCTAAAAATCAAACGATTCTGACTTTATGAAACCGTTTTTTTCCGGCTCGAAGCACGATTTCCGAGCTGTTAATATCATCTTGCGTGACCATCCTTTCAGCAGAATCTATACGCCGGCCATTTAAGTATGCTCCACCCTGCTGAATGAGCCTTCGGGCATCACTGCCCGATTTTGCCAAGCCCACCCGATGGAATATCTTGAAAGCCGGAATTCCTTCTTTAAGTTCATCGAGTTGGATATCGGTTAGCGGAACGGATGCTTCATTTGCCTTGGATGCGTCTCGGGGAATGGTGCTGGACGGCAGGATTGTATCAGGAACCGACCTTGACCCGAACATGCTTTCCGCTGCTTGAAGTGCTTTAACGGCATTCTCTCTGCCGTGGGCCAGCAGGGTCGCTTCAAAGGCCAATATCGCTTTTGCACTGTTCAAATCAGCACCCGAAAGGTGTTCCGCTGCCTTAATTTCATCCATGGGCAAAAACGTAAAAAGAGACAGAAAGCGGGTCACATCCGGATCGTCGGTGTTGATCCAGAACTGATAGTAATCATACGGAGAAGTTCGCTCAGGATCCAACCAAACAGCCCCCTGGGCCGTCTTTCCCATTTTCGCTCCGCTGCTGGTGGTGATCAAAGGGAAGGTGATTCCGAACGCAGCTCCTCGTCTCATCTTTCGGATCAATTCCACCCCGGCCACGATGTTGCCCCATTGATCGCTGCCCCCCATCTGGATTTTACAATCCCGGTCTTCAAACAACCTGAGAAAATCATAAGCTTGAAGGAGCATGTAATTGAATTCAATAAAGTTTAATCCTTCTTCGGATTCCAGCCGCATCCGGTAACTTTCAGCTTTGATCATCCGATTAACCATAAAATGCCGGCCGACATCGCGAAGAAAAGGGATGTATTCTAGTTTAGTGAGCCAATCGGCATTGTTGAGAAGCAGGGCCCTATCCTCTTTAAAATCGATATATCGAGACAGTTGTTTCCGTATGCCTTTTGCATTTTCTTCAAGGGCTTCCAGGGTCAACATTTTTCGCATTTCTGTTTTTCCACTGGGATCCCCCACCAGCCCGGTACCGCCGCCCACAAGGGCAATGGGTCTGTGCCCGTGGCGCTGCATGTGGGCCAAAGACATAATGGGCACCAGGCTCCCCACATGAAGGCTGGAGGCCGTGGGATCGAACCCGATATAACAGGTCACCGACCGGGTTTGGAGCAACTCATTCAGTTCGTCATCGTGGGTGGTCTGTTCGATAAATCCGCGTTCTTTCAAAATGTCGAGTACATTCATAGATGATTACCTTTTATTTGTTTGCATAAGCGACCGCCCGCGTCTCACGGATCACCATCACTTTTATTTGGCCGGGAAAAGTCAACGATTCTTCAATCTTCTTGACAATATCCTTGCTCAGGAGCACCGCATTATCATCATTAACAATTCCGCTTTCAACAATGACCCTGATTTCTCTACCCGCCTGTATCGCATAAGAATTGGACACCCCTTTAAATGAATTTGCAATGTTTTCAAGATCTTCCAATCGCTTAATATAATTTTCCAAAAGCTCTTTTCTTGCCCCGGGTCGGGCCCCCGATAGACCGTCGGCAGCCTGCACCAACAGGGCATAGACGGTTTCAGGAGCCACATCCTCATGATGAGCGGAAATGGCATGAACGATTCTAGAGGACTCCCCGAACTTTTTTGCAAGCTTGGAACCGATAAGTGCATGGGGGCCTTCCACTTCATGATCCACGGCCTTTCCCAAATCGTGCAGTAGCCCGATACGCTTTGCCAGCTTGGCATTGAGGCCCAGTTCTGAAGCCATGATACCGTTTAAAAACCCGACTTCAATGGAATGCTGGAGCACGTTCTGGGCGTAGCTGGTTCTGAATTTGAGCTGTCCGATGTGTTTGACCAGTTTGTTGTGAAGTCCATGGATTCCCAAATCAAAAGCCGCTTGTTCCCCAGCCTCCTTAATGGTCTGATCCACCTCTTGGGTAACCTTCTTTACAATATCCTCAATACGGGCCGGATGTATCCGGCCATCGGCAATCAAACGCGTCAATGCGATGCGGGCGACTTCTCTTCGAACCGGATTAAATCCGGATAAAATGACAGCCTCAGGGGTATCATCGATGATGAGGTCGATACCGGTCGCGGCTTCAATGGCACGGATATTACGTCCCTCCCTTCCAATGATTCGGCCTTTCATCTCATCACTGGGCAATTGAACAACCGAAACGGTTCTTTCCGCGACAAAATCTCCGGCATATCGCTGAATGGCGGTGGCCATAATTTTTTTGGCCCTTTTATCCGCCTCTTCTTTGGTTTCCGTCTCAATCCGTTTGATTAATTTGGCGCCTTCATACCGTGCCTCGTTTTCCATTGACCGGATAAGCAGGTCTTTTGCCTGATCGGCGGTCATTCCGGAAATCTTCACGAGTTGATTGCGTTGCTCTTCTAAGAGTTCATTGTATTTTCGCACATCCCGCTCAATTTTTTCCGCCTTCCGAGCGAGCTCCTTTTCTTGGCGACTGAACTCTCGATCTCTCTGGTCGAATTGTTCGATTTTCCGATCCAGCGTCTCCTCTTTATGCAGGAGTCGTTGTTCTCGATTCTTCAGCTCTCTTCTGGTTTCCTTGGTCTCGGTATCAAATTCGCTTTTCATCCGGAAAAGCCGATCTTTTATCTCAAGATTGGCTTCTTTCAATAACGTCTCAGATTTACGCTTGGCCTCTTCGGTTAGTTTTTGGGCTTCTGATTCGGCGGCCTTCACTTTTTGGGAGACCACCTTACCTTTTATCCAGAAGGCAATTATAAAACCGATACCGAAGGTGGCCACGCCGAGCATAATAAAATGTTCAATCATCACCCTTCTCCTTAAATATCAATTGAAGGTAAAATAGAGATCAGCCGTATATGATCATCGTGTCATACCTGGAACAAAAATGTCGCCATAACTATTGTTTGAAACTGTTTATACGAATATCGGTCCTTCGATACTCAGAAAAAACCGATATAAAGCCTGAAAATAGACTTAACTGACCGTTAAATGAGGTGAAAAAGGGAGAAGAAATCTAACTGATGGGCGAAAATTGATTGGATGGAAACCCCCACCACGGTGCCGTGTTGGTAGGCCTTTGAACCTGGGGTATGACCCTGAGCTCCTTGTGGCGTCTTTAGGCTTTTCTGTACCAGCAGAACATGCACACCGACACCAAGTAAGGTGCCCCTTCCATAAGTGTTGGATCAAAGAACATCTAGCAATCACGAACACGGCAGGGGTAAAATCAAAAAGGCTCTCGATCCGATAAAAACAAGTCTAATGCTGCCGGGTTGAAGAAGGTCTGTATCAGTGAAGTTAGATCCGTGTTTCAAGATCAATTAAGCTCTGCGTCCAACAGACGTTTCAAGGTATCGGACCGTTTCGAAACCGTCTCTTGAAGTGTTGAATAATTCTTTTTCAGTTCCATATTTTCATTTGCAATATTTAATGCGGCCAGAATGAGGATCGCAATCTGTGTAATTCCGGGTGCTTCCTTTGATTGCTGATCCTGGATTCGACCCACTTCTTTAACGAGCACCTCGGCAACTTCCTGCGCATTATCCGTCTCAGGCGCTGACTTGAATTTGTATGGCTGCCCGAAAAGCTCTATGGTAATGAGTTGCTCCACTGATCCGAAAGATTACCCTTCTCCAGGTCGGCTATTTTAAGATAATTCCGTTATTTCATCCAGACGAACCAAAAGATTGTCAATTTTTGACCGGATCAATTCCCTTTCTTCTATGTAAGTTTTTTCCTCTTCTAGTTTTCCCTGAAGCTCCTTTTCCAGACTGTCGATTCTTTTCCGAAGCTCATCGGTGACTGCTCCGGCGGATTTGGAAACCTCAACCAATTTTCCAACTTTTTGTTCTATCTGATCGAACTGCTGCAAAATTTCTTCGTTATCCAATCTTTCACCTCATTTAATTTTTGTTAGTATAATCTTATATATATATTAAAGTCAAGCGGTTTTGCTCAACCGCATGCGTATCAAGGCTTCGGCTGCAGCCAACTCCTCCCAGGTATTAATTCCAACGACTTCATCGGCATCATCACAAAAAACAGCCCCGATGGTCTTGTCCATACGGTTACCGATTTCAATGATATCCGTCAAATAGTACTCCCCTTGTGCATTATCGGCGGAAACCTGTCTTATGGTTTCAATCAGACACATTTTTTTAATACAATATATCCCGGTATTAATGGATCGAACCTGTTTCTGTTCCGGTGATGCATCGGCTTCTTCAACAATTCTCAGTACCTTACCCCGATCATCCTGCAATATTCTTCCATAGCCGGTGGGGTTTTTCATTTCAACCCCCAGCACCGTCATGTCACGGTTTGCAATATGATGGTCATTTAACAGGTGGCGGACGGTGCGGGGTGTCAACAACGGGACATCCCCATAGAGGATAATAATTTCATGGGTTTCGTCCGGTATGAACGGTAGGGCTGTTATCACCGCATGGGCGGTACCCAGCTGCTCATCCTGATACGCGTAGGTCACATTCATCGATTCAGAAACGATCTTCCTGACTTCATCGGCCTGATGCCCCACCACCAGTGTGATATTGGCGTCGACGATCTGTCTGGCCGTTTCCACCACATAAAGGATCATGGCACGCCCCATGAGTTCATGGAGAACTTTGGCCCGATTCGATTTCATCCGCGTACCGAGGCCGGCCGCCAGAATGATGACAGCAACAGGATCGTTCAGGATTTTGGCGCTCACTGTCTCAACCCCATGCAATAAAGAAAAAGGGCAAACCGTTCATCAGGTCCGCCCTTTAGATTGCATACAAATAAAATGATAAGAAACTCACAATTTCATCAAGGTTATCTCATTTCGGCTAACCGAACGCGATGCAGCGCCCTTTCCAGTGCTGCTTTTGCCCTGGCGAAATCAATGGCGTCGTCATCCGTTTCGGCCAGTCGATTCTGAGCGCGCTCCATGGCAGACTTTGCGCGTTCCATGTTGATATCCTGCCTGCGCTCTGCAGATTCTGCCAGCACCGTCACCTTGTCCGGTAGAGCCTCTGCAAATCCACCGCTGACAAATACAAACCGCTCTTGCCCGCTGGAATCCTTGTAATGAATGGTACCGAGTTTGAGAGTGGTCATGAAGGGGGTATGATTAATGAGCACGCCGAATTCACCCAATACGCCGGGCGACATGACGATTTCCGCTTCATCATTCACAACCTGTTTTTCAGGGGTTACGATTTCCAGTCGAATGTTTTCAGCCATATTCCAAACCTCACGCTAACTCTATGCAGCAGCCTCAGCCATTTCTTTGGCCCGTTCCACCACCTCTTCGATACCGCCGGCCATGTAAAAAGCCTGCTCAGGAATGTCATCGTGTTTTCCATCGCAGATCTCTTTAAAGCTTCTGACCGTATCCTCTATTTTCACGTATTTACCCGATCTTCCCGTAAAGGCTTCAGCCACATGGAACGGCTGTGACAAGAACCGTTGTATTTTTCGTGCGCGGGTTACGGTAATCTTGTCTTCATCGGATAATTCTTCCATTCCGAGGATGGCAATAATATCCTGCAGCTCCTTGTATTTCTGAAGAATCTGCTGCACCTGCCGGGACACCTGGTAGTGTTCCTCACCGATATAAGCGGCATCGAGGATTCGTGAAGTGGAGTCCAACGGGTCGACCGCCGGATAGATACCCAGTTCCACGATTTGACGGGACAACACCACCGTCCCGTCCAGATGGGCAAATGTGGTTGCCGGTGCCGGGTCGGTCAAGTCGTCTGCCGGAACATAAACACACTGTACGGCCGTAATCGATCCCTTATCCGTCGATGTAATCCGTTCCTGAAGCTCACCCAAATCAACGGCCAAAGTGGGCTGATAACCCACCGCAGACGGCATTCGGCCCAGAAGTGCAGAAACCTCGGATCCCGCTTGAGTAAACCGGAAAATGTTGTCGATGAAAATCAGCACGTCCTGACCTTCTTCATCGCGAAAGTATTCTGCCGCCGTTAATGCAGAAAGCGCAACCCGAGCTCGAGCGCCGGGGGGCTCGGTCATCTGGCCGTAAATCAGTGCCGCTTTGGGCAGCACTCCCGAATCTTTCATTTCGTGATAAAGGTCGTTCCCTTCCCGGGTGCGCTCCCCGACACCGGCAAACACGGAAATGCCGCCGTGCTGCATAGCGATGTTGTGAACCATTTCCATCATGATAACGGTTTTGCCCACACCGGCTCCGCCAAACATCCCCATCTTGCCGCCCCGGGGAAACGGGACCAAAAGGTCGATCACTTTTACACCTGTTTCCAGCACGCGAACCGTCGTGTCCTGTTCGGTAAACTTGGGCGCCTCTCTGTGGATCGGCATCATCTTCTCCTGGCTGACCGGCCCCAAACCGTCAACGGGGCGTCCAACCACATTGAGCACGCGGCCTAAACCGGCTTCTCCCACCGGCATCATGATCTGTTGACCGGTATCCTTCACCGGCATTCCCCTTACCAAACCGTCTGTAACATCCATGGCGATGGTACGGACAACGTTATCTCCCAGATGCTGGGCGACCTCAACAACCAGATTGTCCGGTTCATCGTTGATTGTCGGATTGGTAATTGTCAGGGCTGTGTAAATCGTGGGCAGCTTTCCCTGCTCGAATTCCACATCCACCACAGGCCCCGTCACTTGCAATACCTTGCCAATATTTTCCGCCATTTAATAACCTCCAAAAATAAATTGAGAAATTTAGGAATTCCTCAATCCCTAAATTATAGTAATCATCCTGTAAGAGCCTCAGCACCTCCGACAATATCCATAAGCTCCGCGGTAATCGCTGCCTGCCTCGCCTTGTTATAGACAAGGGTCAGATTTTCGAGCATATCGTCACAAGCCTTTGTGGCATTGTCCATAGCCATCATACGGGCTGCATGTTCGCTGGTCGATGTTTCCAAAAGGGCGCTGTACAATTGGACATATACATTTCGAGGCAGCATCTCTTCCAACAGTTCATTGGGAGACGGTTCACAGATGTGTTCCGGCATATAATCGGCATCTTCCGCCTCGTCCGCTTGCTCAGCAGCCTCGATGGGCGGTATGGGCAATATCTGTTTTATCACCGGAACCTGTCTGGCCATGCTGATAAACTCCGCATACACCACATACACCTCATCGTAAATTCCCGAGAGATACTCCTCGACCAAATTACGTCCCTCGGTGGAGGCCACATTAAACCCGAAATTTGCACCCACAACTTCCAGATGCTCCCGGTCAATGGTCTTTTTGCTCTTTCGACACCAGTCCCGACCTTTTTTGCCAAAATTGGTGAAGGATATGGTGATATCCTCGCCGGCTTTATCCTTGGAAATAGATTCGGCTTTTGAAACAAGATTGACATTGAAACCGCCACACAGCCCCCGGTCTGAGGTGCATAAAACAATGTGGATCTTTTTGACCTCGTCACGAGGCGTCAACAAGGGGTTGTCCTCGCCAGCCGATCGTTCCGCAAGGCTGCCCAGCACTTCGGAGAACTTGGAGGTGTAAGGCCGAAAAGCCTCCATATTGGTTTGGGCCCCACGAAGCCGTGAGGCAGCCACCATATTCATGGCCCGGGTGATTTGCTTTGTTTTTTTAACTGCACCAATTTTTATCTGAATATCTTTTAAGGTCGCCATATAAGAAAACCTTTATGGTTTGAAACTTGATACTTGATGCTCGATTCTCGAATCACAAGACCAAATCCATGCCCGCCCAGTTTCAAGTTTCAAGTTTCAAGTATCTATTTAATGGTATCTTTAAATTCCTCGTCATAGGCGGTTAACGCCTCTGTCATCACCTTGTCCAGATCATCCGTAATTTCCTTTTTTTCCGCAAGTTCGGTAAACACTTGAGGATATTTGCTTTCGATGAAATCGTAGAGGCCGGACTCATATTCACCCAGGATATTCACGGGATAATCATCCAGGAATCCTCGAGTACCCGCATACAGGATGGTAACCTGTTTATTCAGGGGCAACGGCTTATACTGCGGTTGCTTTAGAATTTCGACCAGCCTGGCGCCCCGGGTGAGCTGTTTTTGTGTGGCAGCGTCAAGATCACTGCCGAATGCTGCGAACGCTTCCAATTCGCGATATTGCGCCATCTCGAGTCGAAGTGTCCCGGCAACCTGCTTCATGGCTTTTTCCTGGGCTGATCCGCCGACCCGAGAGACGGAAAGCCCGACGTTGATGGCCGGCCGGACACCGGAAAAGAACAGGCCCGGTTCGAGATAAATCTGCCCGTCGGTAATCGAGATAACATTGGTGGGAATATAAGCGGACACGTCACCGGCTTGTGTTTCGATAATGGGCAGTGCCGTCAGCGAGCCTGCGCCCAGATCGTCATTCAATTTGGCAGCACGCTCGAGCAGTCGGGAGTGATTGTAGAAAATATCGCCCGGATATGCTTCACGTCCCGGAGGTCGCCGCAAAAGGAGGGAGACTTGACGGTACGCCGCCGCCTGCTTGGACAAGTCATCATAGATGATCAGCGCGTGTTGTCCCTTGTCACGGAAGTATTCGCCCATGGCGCATCCCGCATAGGGTGCGACGTATTGCAGCGTGGCCGGATCACTGGCACAGGCCGCTACGATGGTGGTGTATTCCATGGCACCGTATTTTTCGAGTACCGCGTGGACCTGAGCCACCGTCGACTTCTTCTGTCCGCAAGCCACATAGATACAGTAAATATCCGTGTCCTTTTGAGCAAGAATCGCATCGATGGCACAAGCGGTCTTCCCAATCTGCCGGTCACCGATGATCAGTTCTCGCTGGCCTCTCCCCACAGGGGTCATGGCATCAACCGCTTTTAAACCCGTATAACAGGGTTCATGAACGCTCTTTCGGGCAATAACACCGGGAGCCACCACTTCAACCCGGCTGAACTCATCCGATTCAATCGGTCCTTTGCCGTCAATCGGTTCCCCCACAGCCGATACCACTCGTCCGAGAACAGCTTCACCTACGGGCACTTGAGCGATCCGACCGGTCCGTTTGACCATATCGCCTTCCTGGATATGGATGTCTTCACCCATAATGGCCACACCCACATTGTCTTCTTCGAGGTTGAGCACCAGTCCCAGGATCCCGCCGGGAAATTCCACCAGTTCCAGCGCCATCACCTTCTCAAGACCGTAGACTCTGGCGATCCCATCACCGACCGATAAAACGACTCCGGTTTCGCTCAATTCAACCTTCTTGTCATAATCCTTAATCTGCTCTTTGATAATCTGACTTATTTCTTCAGCTCTTAATTCCATTAGACCCGTTCACCCCTTTTCAAAGATTCCTTCATATTGAGTAGCTGTGTTTTAATGCTACCATCCAATACGAGATCCCCAATTCGTGTTACAATGCCCCCGATCAAGTTGGGATCTTGTTTAAACTCTAAAACGATATCCTTTTGTATCATATTTGACAAAGCCGTGCGTATCTTATCAACGGCATCGGATGAAAGATCCGCCGCCGAAATCAGCTCTGCCCGGGCAATTCCCTTCAGTTCGTCTGCAAGCGCTTGATAATAGGTGTTGATATCCTTTAAAAACCCGATCCGGCCTTTATCAAACAACAGCGTCAAGAAGGAAGACATGACTTGTGAGAGGTTCAGTTTTTGGATAACCGTTTCCAAAACCTTTCTTCTATTTGCAGCAACATATAGGGGATTTGTAACTGCAAGCTCAAGCGCTTTTTCCTTTTCAAATAAATCGGATACGCCCTCAAGCTCATTTCGGTAGGATTCCGCTTGTCCGTCTTCTTTTCCGATCAGAATAAGCGCTTTTGCATATCTGCGTGCGACTGCCAGATTCTTCACCGTACCACCACCTTATTTAAATATTCTCCAACCAGTCTGTCTTGATCTTCGGTTGTAATCTTATCCCTTAATAGATCTTCGGCTTTGGCAAGCGCCTTTTCGAAGATTTCACTTTGGAGTTTTTCTTTAGCCAGTTTGAATTCGTGCTCGATGTTTTTCTTGGCTTGTTCTTCAAGCTTCTGGGCAGCTGATCCTGCTTCCTTAAGGATCTTGGTTTTTGCCTCATTGCCCTGTTTAACATATTCCGCAACGATCTTTTCGGCCTCGTTATCCAGATGAGATAATTTCTCATTGTATTCGGCCAGTTCCGCTTCGGCTTTCTTTTTCTTTTCTTCCAATTCGGAAAGTTGATCCTGAATCCCGGTGATTCTTGATTTCAACGCCTTGGAAAGCGGCTTTCTCAATAGGATAATCAAACCGACGGCCAAAACGACGAAGTTCATCACCCGATAGGTATCGGTTGCCACCCAACCTTTGGTTCCGGACTCGCCGCTTCCTTCTCCGTGCCCCGATTCTGCAGCACATAAGCCAAAAGCAGGCATCAACAATACGGATAAGGTTAAACCAAAAATCAATAGATTTCGAAAACTCACCTTAAACCGCCCTCCCCAAAATTTTGTGGCCGATTTCGCCGGCGTAGGTATCAATCTCTTTCTGTAAGGTATCTCTGACATTTTCAACATCTTTTGCAATTTTTTCACGAATGGCATCCATCTCGGCCGCTGCCTTCTCATTGATGGAATTGATGAGCTTTTTTTCCTCTTCTTCAGCCGATTGAAGGAGGTTCTCCAATTCTTTCACGCCCTTTTGTTTGGCAGACCGCAATTCCGAAGAGATCGAATCATCCTTTTCACTCACATCTCGAATGCAGGTATCAATATTTTTTTCTAGTCCGGTAATTTTTTCTTTACGTTGATGCAAAATCTTTCGGATGGGTTTATACAGGACAATATTTAAAATCCATATTAAAAAAACAAAATTAACGATTTGTATTACAACCGATCCATCAATCTTGATCATAGTGACCCTCCGGTCCAACTCATGCGTACCACCGGCCCGCCATTTTCATACGATTCCACATACTTGGGTCTAAACTGCGGCGGTCTATACCATTTGGCATTGTAAATTGTCAAAGGTTTTTTACAATATTTTAACCTTCTGGACGGTAGGCCGTACTTAAGAAACGAAACATGAAAAACAGAGTGGATAACAGCTTATATAAATAGGAATTGAAGGAGTTGAAAACGGGGAAGCAATGCGATTTCAAGTCTTCGATTTCGTCTTCGGCCATACCTCCTCATTCGGGTAAAAACCGTCGCATGCTGACATTCATCAACAGGCCCAATCCGGTCATAATCGTAATAAGGGATGACCCCCCATAACTGATAAGCGGCAGGGGAATGCCCACAACCGGCATGAGTCCCATTACCATCCCGATATTAATAAATACCTGCCAAAATATCATGACAGTAACACCAAACGACAGGGCAATCCCGAAGTTATCTCTGCATCCATATGCGATATTTAATCCCCAAATAATCAGCATGAGAAACAGCATTATCAAACCCACCGAGCCCACAAACCCCCACTCTTCGGCCAAAACGGAAAATATGAAATCGGTATGCTGCTCCGGTAGAAAGGACAGCGAATTTTGGGTACCTTTCAGAAATCCCTTTCCGGTAATCATTCCGGATCCGATGGCAATTTTCGATTGTATAATGTGATATCCCGCCCCCAATGGATCACGGTCCGGATCTAAAAAGGTGAGTATTCGACGTTTCTGATACCCCTTTAGAAAAAACCAGACCAACGGAATCGTCACCATGCCGGCAGCGACGATACAGGCAAATGTGCGTTTCTCAATCTTGACAAACAGTGTGATGGACCCGACAATCAATACAAGGAGCAAAGCCGTACCGAGATCGGGCTGCTTCACGATGAGAACAAACGGGAGGGCGGTCAACATGACCGGGATGACCAACTCTCTCAATCCGACCCCCCCCGTATTTGCCACTTTGGCGTAGTAACGGGCAAGAACGATGATTAATGCGATTTTAATCAGCTCTGACGGCTGTATGGAAAACGGTCCCAGCATCAACCATCGGCGTGAACCGCTGACAAATTTACCAAAGAATAAGACACTAATCAGAAGGAAAATACAGAACCCATAGATGAAAAAGGACAATTGGTCCAATTTTTTGTAGTCAAATAGAAATGCAGCAATCATCGCGGTCAAACCTAAACCGAACCAGATCATCTGTTTGATATATAGAATTTTTTGGGGCGTCGGGGCACCGGCAGTGACGGCGCTGTAAAGGGTTATGATGCCGATAGCCCCCAACAGAAGGGTCAGTCCCAACAAACCCCAATCAAAATGCTGTACCAGCCGACGGTCAAACATGGTGCAAGTTATCCAATGCAGAAATTTAGTTTCTTATTTTTTACATTTGCTGTCAAAAAAATGGATTGAAATATCTTTGACTCTTCTAATGATTGAATATTGTAGATTGAATATTGACTATTTAAAGAATGCTTTCATTATAAAAAAACGATTATTAAAATGACAGAGCGACACGCGGCGCAAGCGCCTGCGCTGCGCGAGCGATATCCACAAATTTTAAATTTTCAATCGTCAATTTCCCGATAAAGCGGGATTTACTACAAGCGTACCTCGTCCACAAGCTCATTATCTGATAAGCATGCGATCACATGGTCTCTGGAGCTGATGATATGATGTCGTATGGTTTCGATGCTGCCCATGATATCTTTATTCTTCATTTTCCTGACCAGCAGATGATGTTCGTTTGCGACGTTTTCCATTCGGCTGATATCATAATTGTCCAGTTTGGCGCGCAAGTAGACATGTTCCAGGTTGATTTTGAGGTGCCATTTTAATATTCGATTTTTCGCCATTTCTGCTATCTGCAGATGAAAGGTGGCATCTAAAAAGATTCTTTTTCGATCATAATAACTCGGCTTGTAGTTTTCGTGTTCATAAAGCTTCTCTTCCAGCTTTTTCATATCTTCGGCGCCGGCCTTTTGGATAGCCTGTTCCACCGCGTAGGTTTCAATTGCTTCGCGGAGGCCGAACGCATCCCAGGCTTCTTGAAAATCCATCGGTCTGACATAAAATCCGCGATAGGATTCGGAAACAACCAATCCTTGCTGCTCCAGACGATTTAGAGCGTTGATAATAGGGGTCCTTGACATGTTCAGCATCCTGGCCAAATCGTCATAAACCAGCCTTTGGCCCGGGACTAGCGTTTGATTGAAAATCAGATGTTTAATCCTGTGATACGCGTCTTCCATCAATGATTTTCCACTCTTTTCCGAGTTGCGATGGTTATTTTTTGAATCGCTCAGCATTCGACGGTTATCCATTTGTTTTCTTCATCGATCAAACGGCATTCATCCGACCAGTCACATACATTTCCGATTTTTTCTTGACTCTCGTATATGGCGGATTTAATCAGACACGCATTGTTTCCGGAATCACACTCGATCTCCGCCACGTAGGTCGTTTCGAAATTCAGTTTTTCTATGAGTTGGTCCAGTATCATATTGATGATCGGGCAGTTATAGATTTTTATGCCCCTTTCCTTGAGTTTCACTTCTTTTGATATATGCATGCAATCCTGAACCCTTACGTAGAGCAGAATATCCCTGCCTCCCAGGGAGTACGATATTTCTTTAACCAGGCCGGCAGCGGTAATTTCCTTAATGCAGCATTCGATGATCTCTGCAGGGGTGCGCCCCCGGATTTCCCGGGATTGAATGAAATCGACACCTACGAATTCCGTCTTCCAGCAGGCGCAGTCGGATAATTCGTGGTAAAAAAGTTCTTCCATTCTTGCCATCAAGTCGTTGAAATATTCGGTCCGATCCATTTATGGTCTCTCCTTATTTCCAAACTTTTCCCAGTAGACTAAATCTTTCAGCGGGTATTTGGGCCGCGGGTGTTTCCGCTGTTCTCTAGGCCATCCGATGGCAACATAGCAAATCACTTTGTATTCATTCATACCGGTGGGGATTCCCAGAATTTCCTTGAACTTGATCGCATCCCGGGATGTGGCCACCGGCCCGTGGACCCAGCAAGCACCCAATCCCAACGAATGGGCTTCCAGCAGCATATTTTCCGTGGCTGCCGAGAGATCGTACGGAACATCCACCGAACCGATTTGAAGATCGCCTAAAACCGCAATCACCACCGGTGCCTGCTTGGAAAATTCCGATACTTCGCCGGAATACATAAACCGCAGGACCTCGGCCCGTTTTTCCGGATCCTTTATTTTTTCAAATCGTTTTTGCATATGACCCATGCAGTACCACGCCGTCATTCTCGATCCGCTGCCCACTTTGGCTAGGTCACCGATTTTGTTTCGGGTCTCCGGGTCCCGGATGACGATGAATCGCCATGGCTGATAATTTTCTCCGGTGGGCGCCCACCGTGCCGCTTCGAGAATTTTATCGATCATCTCATCGGGAACCGGATCGGGCTTGTAGCGCCTGATGCTTTTGCGGTCGATGATGACATCAATTATATCTTCCATCCAACAACCTCCGATGTTTTGGTTTTATTCAACTCTCAACATTAAAAACGGCCTGCGCGGCCTTTCCCATGACGAGATCAATCTCCTCTTGGGAAAAGGGAATATCGGTGTCCGGTTCTTTAATGGCCCGGGTCCATTCCGGTGTCGGGCACCAAAAGGTCGGCATGGGTGCATCGGATGCAAAGAGCACTTTATCAGCGCCTGCCCAATCGATCAGGTCTCTGAGCCATTCATAGAATTTCTGTGGATTGATTTTGTAGTCCAACTGCCGAATGGATATATCCAAATAGACATTCCTGAGGGCTGTAGCAGCGAGTTTTGCCTGATCGTAAGACTCAAGACCGGCATGTGCCATGATCATGTTAACTTCCGGAAAATGCTCTGCAGCGGAGGCGATATAGATGGGCAACCCGTATTCCCAATTAAACTCGATTCCTCCGGAGTGGAACATGATCGGTACCTTCCAGTCTGCGCATTTCTCGTAGAGTGGAAAGCAGATCGGGTCGTTTGGAAAAAATCCGGCCGAAGGATGAAGCTTAAACCCTTTCATGCCCCATTCCTCAATCGCTTCCTTGGCTTGGTCCATCGCGTCCGGTCGCCGGGGATCGAGGGCTGCCAAGGGAATGAACCGACCGGGATAGTCTTTGACCTTTTGGGCGTGGATACGATTCTGTTCTCTATTGCTGACCCTTGGTTCCCCGGTGACGGCATAAGCCCAATCCACCCCGAAGATAACGCTCTTATCAATTCCTGCCTCATCCATGGTGGCGACCAGTTTGCTGCTGTCGGGATCAACAGAACCTTTCAGGATATTGATGTATTCATCCGGGGTGATGTTCGTCTTATGGACCCGGTTGTATATATTAGAGGCCATCCGCGCATTGCCGATGATGAATTTGCTTCTAACGAAACCGGGAATAACGAGGTGTACATGTGTGTCAATAATCATTATTAATCCTCCTTAACAGATCTTGATAGGTGTTCTCCGTTGTGGGTTCTGCGTTCTGGGTTTACCTCTGAACCCTGAACTTGTGAACGGTTACACACTCCGTTTGTTGGTATTCTTTTATTATTACTGAGTGTATTAAATTGTTTTCATTGACCAACAGCGAATTAACCACGGAGCCACAGAGGGCACAGAGAAAGTTTATTTTTTTCCGATCGGGGAGACGACCGATCGAAAAAAGCTCTCAACCCTACGGGTTTGTAGCTAAATCCTATATATGCCGAAGGCGTGACCATTTTTATTTGCCGATATCTCCCCCGCCAAGACGGGATTCAAGCACCGGCAAATAAAAGAATATTAACACCCTCTGTGAACTCAGCGCCTCGAGCGCAGGGGGTGGTTAAATATTTTATCATCATGCTACCTATACTATGCACATGGTAGTAAACCTTGATTTCGAGGTTTCATCGGGTGCGGCTGACGTTTCCCCTGATGTACTGAACGATTTCCTGCGGGTCGGTCCCCGGGAGAAAAACCTTATGGACACCCAGCTTGAGAAGCTCCGGTATCTGGCGTTTCAATATGATGCCGCCGACAAGCGTTAGAACATTTTCGATCCTCATTTCCTTTAACCCTTTGATCACTTTCGGGACCAAAACCATATGATCCCCGGAAAGAAAACTCAGGCCCAGCACATCGACATCTTCCTCCAAAACGGCGTTGACGACCTGATCGGCACTTTGTCTGATGCCCGTGTAAATGACTTCCATCCCCGAATCTCTCAGGATTCGCGCCACAATTTTTGCACCACGGTCATGACCGTCCAAGCCGGTTTTTGCAATTAATACGCGAATTCTTCTCTGTTCCATGAAGCCCCTTTACAGACTCTCGAGTGTCTTCGAATTCTACTATGCGGTTATGCACAAAGATCAAGTTACTTACAGGAATAGGCTTTGGAGGTGAGCCGATTCGTGCGCGTGTGACT
>CAYSUA010000051.1:0-16823 GCA_964433795.1 uncultured Desulfobacteraceae bacterium
TACAGTTCGAGTTGCCGCAGCTATCTCCGCGCAGCGGTTCAGTTCATGCAGAAGTCGTTGTCTCGCCGACACATCGAAAAGCGACACCCGTGTCGTTTTTTTGCGTCCGATAACATGCGATGTGTAAACTGAGGCAAGTTTCCTGATACGGGTACTACGTTATCGACAAGAGCCTCATCGCAAACTCAGACGCACTCATTTACCGTATATCAAGGGATCTCGGATAGGTCTACTCTGTGTAGGTAAACATGCCTCCGGTGCCCTTCCTTAAATTCGTATGGCGGCCCTCTTATTTCATTAAAATACCTTACCCAAAATTGAAATTCGTGTTGCTTGAAAAGATTTGTTGTAATGGTATTCCACAGGGTGAAAATTTTGAATTTATTGAAATCCGGAATTTCTGTATTTGTCTTTCAAGTCGATTTGACGGTTTATGATTGCGAATCGAAATTTTCCGCGGTATGAACTTTAAGCTAAATTCTCACCAAACACCATCTAACCAAAGGAAAGCACATTATGGGCAGCAGAGAACTACTGGAGAAAGCGGATCGATATCTTGTCGGCGGCACCCTGGGGGCCATGGTCCTGCCTTCGAACGTCGCAATGGTCTTTTCCCACGGCAAGGGAACCAAAATTTACGATGTAGATGGAAAAGAGTATATCGATTTCTTGCTCGGCTCCGGCCCGCTGATTTTGGGTCATTGCCACCCGGCGGTTGTGGATGCCGTTGAGAAGCAAATACAAAAGGGATCGACATTTTACAATCTGAACGAGCCGGCCATTCAGTTGGCAGAAAGGGTCGTGGAAGCGGTTCCGTGCGGAGAGAAAACCCGTTTTGTGCTGAGCGGTACCGATGCAGTACAATATTCCATGCGGATGGCCAGAGCTTTCACCGGCCGAGACAAGATCCTGAAATTTGAAGGGGGCTGGCACGGACTCAGCGATTACGCACTCCACAGTTCCAAACCGCCTCAGCCGTCTGATTATCCGAATTCGATTCCTGACGGTGCGGGCATCCCCAAAAGCATCACTCCAAATGTGCTGGTGAGCCCTTTCAATGATATTGAGAAGGCTGAAGAGATCATCGAGAACCATAAGGATGAGCTGGCAGCAGTTGTGGCTGAACCGCTTCAAAGATGCATTCGGCCAAAACCCGGGTTTTTTAAAGCGCTCCGAAAAATAACCGCAGCCCATGGAATTGTTTTCATATTCGATGAGGTGGTAACCGGTTTTAGACTTGCCTGGGGCGGGGCTCAGGAAAGGTATGGCGTGGTGCCTGATCTGGCAGCGTACGGAAAGACCATCAGTGGCGGTTATCCCGTTGCTGCCATCTGCGGCAGGGCCGATGTCATGGATACGGCAAATCCTCACAGAGGCGCTTCAGACCCGAAGAAAACCATGGTAACCGGAACATTTAACGGATACCCGATTGCTGCTGTGGCCGGGCTCGCTACATTAAGCGAACTCGAAAAGGCCGGCACATATGATCGGCTCTACGAAATGGGGGATCGGATTATCAGTGAAATTGAAGCCATGGGGAAAGAGTATTCCATTCCTCTCAAGGTCGGCGGAGAAGGGCCGGTGCTTCAGGTCTTGTTCACGGAAGAGGATGAGATTACAAATTATGAGTCCATGCTTCATGCCGATAAAGCCAAGGCACACACCTTTGGAATCGAGATGATCCAGCGCGGATTTTTCATCAGTCCCTTCGAGAAAATATATCTATCGGTCATCCACAGTGATGAAGATATCGATAAGTTGCTCGAAACGGCTAGGGCGGTGTTGAAGGAGAAGATTGCCGGCATGTGAAAATATATATTTTAGCCGCAGACCCACACAGACAACAAAGATTTTTTGCCTGGGCGACCTGCCCAGGCAAAAGCTTCAAATGCCTTTCAGGCATAAGCTTAATTATTATCCCGATTAATCGGGATTGACTGTTGTTGCCTCCGCAAGCTTGTCTCGCCATAGCTGCAAGCGACGGCGGATCGCGGAGGCAACAGGTCCGTGTCCGCCTGCCGCGGCGTAGCCCTGGCGAAGACAGGTCTGTGTGGGTCTGTGGCTAATTTGAAACAGAGAAAGGCATTACCATGATAAGCAGAGTACAATTTGAGAGAGCACAAAAAAGAGCCGGTGAAATGATCCTCACGTCCGGCATTCAGATGACCGAAGAGGAACTTGCCGGCGGCATCGAAGTGGTGGATTTCGGTTTGAACGATCTCGAAAAAGAAGGAGCTCAAATCTTGACCCTGGTTCAAACCGAACGAATCAGCGTGAAGGTGCTGGCCCTTTTTCCGTATCAAACCGAACCCGAGCACTGGCATCCGCCGGTGGGGGACGATCCGGGCAAGGAGGAAACCATCAGGATCATTTCCGGAACCTGCTATTTTTATATTCCGGGTGAAGCATCCGTAAAGGAAGGATTCATTCCAAAGGGAAAGGGCGACTATTACACGGTCAGAAAAGAGATGGTCCTGAAACCCGCCGATCAGATTACCCTCGATCCCGGCGTTAAACACTGGTTTCAGGCCGGAAGCGAAGGAACGGTGATGTATAGCTTTTCCACCATTGCCCGGGATGCACTGGATGGGTTTACCGATCCCGAAGTTGAACGGATTACTAAAATAATAGATTAATAATTTTAAATAACAGTAAGTTACACTGCTTGCGTTCAACAATTGAACACTGATTCATCAATATAAATTTGCCAAACAATCTGAAAAGGAGGAACCATGGAAATCAAGCAGGCAATCATTACGGCTTTTATGGGGCAGCTTCGGGATCGATTCTGTGAATACAACGTTGCCCGAACACCTGAAGAGAAAATTGCCGCTGTGGCTTCGGTCGAAGGTGCGCATGGTGTAGAAATTATATTTCCTTATGAGTGCGAAGATTTTGAAGGCGTTAAAGCTACTTTAAAAAAGCACAATCTAGGGGTTGCTGCCGTTAACGTCAATATCAAGGCAGAACCCGAATTTGCAGCCGGATCCTCCAGCGCTAACGAAAAGGCCTTGAGAGACAAGGCGATTCAGTTCATCCGGGACGGAATGGATGCAGCAGCCGAACTTGGGGCGGACAAGGTCACCTGCTGCCCGCTGAGCGACGGATACGATTATCTCTTCCAGGCTAACTACATCGAGGCATGGAAAAACATGGTATCCACCTTTAAAGCGGCCGCTTCTCACCGGAAGGATATTCTTCTGTTTCTCGAATATAAGGGCTCTGAACCCAGGGTTCAGTGCTATCTGGATACGGCGGCAAAAACCATCTGTATGATTCGGGACATCGGTGAGCCGAATGTGGGAGTCACCATCGACGTGGGACACTCATTGCTGGTGGGAGAAACGGTGGCCGAGTCCGTCTGCCTGGCTCAATCCAGCGGCATTCCCTACTATATCCACATCAACGACAATAACCGAAAATGGGACTGGGACCTGATACCGGCTACCCGTAATCTTTGGGATTACTTGGAGCTTTTTTTCTATTTGAAAGAATTCAACTATCAAGGCTGGGTCACATCGGACATGGCCCCCATGCGGTTGGACCCGGTGGCGGCCTTCGAGCGAACCATCTCCATTACCAACAAGATGGTGGATATCGTAAACGGAATGGATTCCGAAAAGATCTTCTCAATGATGCAGGAGGGGAAAACCTTGGAGACCATCAAGTGGCTGGAGGAGAATGTGTTAAGGTAGAAATGATGGATATGCGACGCTTATTCCTGGGTCTGGATCTCAGCACCCAGAGCCTTACCGCAGTCGTCATCGATCGATCAGGCGACTTTATTGAACAGTTTTCCATAAACTTTGATGAACGATACCCATCTTATAAAACAGAGGGTGGGGTGCTGATCGGTGAAGATCCTACGGTTGCCCATTCCGATCCGAATATGTGGATGGAAGCATTGGGCGACATGCTACTATTGCTGAAGGAAAAAGAGTTAACCCGCCAAATTTGTTCAATCGCCGTATCCGCCCAACAGCATGGAAGCGTTTATCTCAACGCTTCATTCGAAGAGAAATTGTCTTCTCTGAATCCTTCTCTCTCAATGTCGCAGCAGCTGAACACTATATTTTCTAGATCTACAGCCCCAATCTGGATGGATTCGAGTACGAATGCCGAGTGCCGGGAAATTACGGAAGCATTGGGTGGAGGTACAGCGGTTGCTCAGCTCACCGGCTCCCGTGCAACGGAAAGATTTGCAGGTCCGCAGATCCGAAAATTCTGGAAAGAGAAGCCGAAAGACTATGAGAATACAGCACATATTGCGCTTATTAGCTCTTTTGCAACGTCGTTGCTGGCAGGAATAATCGCACCCATTGATGGGGGCGACGGTTATGGAACCAATTTGGCTGACATTCAGGGGAGTCAATGGAGCGGTCAGGCACTTTCTGCCATAGCTCCCGATCTAAAAGCGAGGCTGCCAAAACTGGTTCCTCAAGACGAGATTGTCGGTAATGTATCGGATTATTTGTCTGAGCGGTTTGACTTTCTTCCGGAAACAGCGGTGGTTATCGGCTCCGGTGACAATCCGTGCAGCTTGGTCGGCTTGGGGTTGATCGGTGAGACCGGACACCAGGCAGTCAGCCTCGGCACCAGTGATACCTATTTCGGCTATCTACCCGAACTTGCAGTCAGCGATCAGGGTGAGGGTCATATTTTCGGGTCTGCTGACGGAAAATATATGGCTTTACTCTGTTTTAAAAACGGAAGCCTGGCCAGAGAAACGATAAAGGACCGGTTCAACTTGTCCTGGGTGGAATTCTCGGAACTGCTGATGAATACCCGACCCGGGAACGCCGGCCAGATCATGCTGCCGTATTTCTCTCCTGAAATAACCCCTCTGGTGTTAAACCCTCGAGTATGGCGGTTCGGCGAACTTTCAGAGCCCGAAAAGGCAGGCAATGTAAGAGCCGTTGCAGAAGCCCAGATCTTGTCCATGTATCTCCATTCAGAATGGATGGGAACGCGGCCCCAGACGATTCTGGTAACCGCCGGCGGGTCGGAAAACAGGGGGCTGCTGAAGGTTATCTCTCAAGTCTTCAATGTGGAAGTGCACTCCTTTGAAGTAAAAGACAGTGCAGCACTTGGAGCCGCCATACGGGCCACTCACTGTTGCCTTAACCGTTTGGGCGAGGTCGTTAGCTGGCGTGATTTAACAGACCGGTATGTCAGAGATAAAGTGACTGAGAAAATCAAGCCGGATCAAGATGCAGTCCGAGTCTTTCATGGTGAAAACGGGCTCTTAGAAGTTTATAAAGCCTGTGAGCAGTATGCCCTGGGATCAGGCAAAGATCCCGAAGATAAGATTAAAAAATTCAAGAGAATCTATTGTTCATAAATCAGTGCAACGAATTTTAATTTATGCATTCAGCAGCGGTTAGACGGAATGGGAGTACCAAGCAGTTAGGATGGGCGAACACATCCATGGGGAAACACTATATGTGGATGGCGGATTGATGATGGACTGAACCCAAACCCCGACCAGTGGTGTCACACACGGTACCGATGCATACCCGGCAATTGTTTTTGTTGACACCAACGTATGTAAGTTAATATGAGTTTCTCATTATCTACTCTTTATGTAATAAAAAACACCCAACAACTAAAAGGAGGTTATATGAGCCACGAAATTATCAATCCCCTGGAGAAGCCGACTCCGATCATATCACCGGCAGTCAAAGTCGGAAATTTGGTATACACATCGGGACAGATAGGAATCGACCCACAGACAGCAGAACTGGCTGGAGCCGGTATACAGGAACAGACCCGTCAGGTTATGGAAAACATCAAAATGCTCGTTGAGGCAGCGGGCAGTTCCATGGATAAGGTGATCAAATGCCTGGTTTTTCTCACTGATATGAATGACTACCAGGGGATGAACGAAGTTTATACGTCATATTTCACAGACAATCCACCGGCACGCTCCTGCGTGAAGATTGACGCTTTGGCGAAGTCCGAATGGATCGTGGAGATAGAGGCGATAGCTGTCGTCTAAAGGACAATGGGAGTATATAGTATCTAAGGCTTTTCGGCCAGCGGATATCTTGCGGATTGTCCATATCGTAAACACGATCGGGCCTTTGCAATGAAACCCTTCCGCCAAAATCAATTATCGGTTTTCAATAATTGATTTTGGTGAATGCGGATTTGCAGCTATGGATGTCATTTTCGAAACAGATAGAGCCAGATGGCGTTGGTGACATGGTGGAAGATGAATCCTAGAATGCAGGGAATTGCTGTTGCTGGAGCGAAATTAATGACGGCAATTCCGAGGGTGATCTGATTGTTTCGGGAAGAAGATATTAATGTAAGCGTTCGCCGAATCGGTTGATCCCAAAACAAAGAACCGGCCAGATAGGCCAGTCCTCCCTGGATCAAATAGACGGAAAACACCAGTATAACGAGACGCACCATTCCGATGTTCCACAGGATCTGATGAGACACTCCGCTGGTCGCCACGGCACATATGATAAAGAGCAATAGAAGAAAGATGGGCTTGAAGGAAGCTTTTATTCGACTCATGAAATTCGTTAACAAACGGGATTTCATAATCAAACTCAAGCCGTAAGGCAGCAGAATCATAAGAGCTGTTTTTATAAGTAATTGTGAAGCGGGAACATCGATGGTTTCTCCTGCCAACCACCGGACCACAGCAGGCAGATAAAGGATCGAGCCGAATGTCGTAACCAGAAAATTGCCCAGAATGAGATTGTTGTCGATCTTAGGAATAAACCTGCCCAAGACAAGCGGCATCACTCCGCTGGGAGCAACTGCCGTTAATAAGAGGCCGATCCGGTACTCTGGAAGCAACCCTTTTGAAAGCAGGAGGTAGTATATCGGCGGTATGATCAATGCCGACAAGGAAAGGGTGATCACAAGCTCCCAGCGAAGGAATCTTTTCCATTTGAATTCTATTTCATAGAAATTAACGGCCAGTAAGAGCCCGATGAGGTAAGGAATGGCCGGTTTGGCAATATTGAGTTCAGGTATCAGAATACCAAAACCCATCCCACCGATAATGATAAGATAGATGAGGTACTGCAAACCGATTATTCCTTACACACCGGGCCAGTCTCTAAACATGTGTGATCGATAAGATATCCCATGCTTTCGCAAAAGTAGATTATGGCAGCAGGTTTCCGTACAAGTATTTCAGGGTTTTTGCCGGATTTCGATCCACCAGCAGCTTACCGATCTTTTCCCGGTCCATGCCATCGGCATAGCGCTCAAGTTTTCGGGTCACATCGATGACGGTGTTAAATGTTTCAACCGTATCGATTTCCTTTGACATGACGTCATAGGCATACCAGTCATCGGTATAACCCAGTTCCTTGAGATAGTAGAAGAATTCCACAAACTCCCAAAAGTGAAAGGCCCCGGGCATAAGGTCCCAATCGAAGTTGCGGTCGTTGTCATTGAGGTGAACATAAAAGAGCCGGTTCGCACGTGAAAGCAGAGTGGCGGCCTGGGCAGGGCGTTCGCCGGTTTGAATGGAATGACCGATATCCAGCGTTGCTCCGAGATTGGGCGCTCCCACACCTTCACAGAAAGCAGCCGTCTCGCCGGCAGAAGCGAAAAAGCAGCGGACTCGCGGATCGTTCCATTTGTACTCGATGCATACTTTGATATCTCGGTTGCATTCGCAAATAGCGGCAAAGGCTTCTTCCGCGTACCGGTATGCGTCGATATAGTTCATTTCAAACACATAATCGTGTCCATCGTTCAGGGGACAGGTGGAAATTCGCGCGACACCGAGTTCTCCGGCCATGTCGAAGGCGCGCTTAAAATCATCGACAACTTCTCCCCGCTCATCACTGCGCTCTGAAGTAAATGCACCCCGCCACCACTTGCCGGTTCTTCGAGATCGAACATTGATGGAAGAGACGCCGAATCCGAAATCCGAAAGCAAAGACTTAAGGAGGTCCAAGTTTTCAAAATCGGCCGGATAGCAGAGTTCCAGCCCTTCGACACCTTCGATCTTTGAGGCCAGTTTGAATTTTTCTTCCAGGATGCGGTCTTCTTCATATACCATGTAGCGGTTTCTTACACCGCCAAGAAATGCGGAAATAATAGCCAGTTTGTTCATCGTCATTGTATCCTCCTTTAGACCTCCGGAAATATGGATTTAGACAGGCAGTCATATATCTCGTGTGTGTTGCCGTCCGCCCGAACCATCGCTTCGAGTTTTTCCACCCCGATCCGGTCGAGCAATTTAATCATTCGCTGAATCATTCGGGTGTTGATATCGAAAGCTTCTACCGGACCCATATGCTTGGGTGCAATATCTCCTCCGAGCCAACCGTCATAGCCGATTTTCTGCAGCGTAAAGAGGAGTTCGATCCAGTGCCAGAAGTGCACGGTGCCGGAGACCATATCCCAGTCTCCGCCATCACCGGTGTTGTCGTTGGTATGAACATAAAAGAGTTTCCCTTTGCCTGCCAGCAATGAAGCCGATTCGGCCGGTGATTCCAATGCTGCAAAACTGTGACCGATATCGAGGTTGGCACCGATATTCGGCGCGCCGATTTCGGAGCAGAGATGAAGCATTTTCCCAACATTTCCAAGCAGTATTCTGGAGTGGGGCTCATGGGGTTGAGATTCAATGGCCAGCTTCACATCGCTTCGGTGGGATACGACGGCTTTGATAGACTCCACCAGATAACCCCACGCGTCTGTGTAATCCAATTGAAACGGATAATCATACCCTTCTGCCAAGGGACAGGTGGATACCATGTTGGCGCCCAATTCCGCTGCCGCATCCATGCCTTCCCGCAGCATGGCGACGGCTCGATCACGGGCTTTTGCGCTTCTTGCAGAAAGTGCCCCGTATCGGAAATGAGCCGCATCTTTGATATCCACGTTCACTGCCGAGCAGATGAGGTTATGATCATTCAATAGCTGCTTGGCAAAAGATACATCGTTGAGGTCAAAGGGGTATTTCAGCTCGATGCCGTCAATGTTTTTGATTTGCGAGATGAGTCGGAATTTTTCTTCCAACGAGCGATCCGGTTGATACTCGGTGAAGCGATCCCGCCTTTTCCCGAAGAAACCGGCATTCACACAAAATTTCCATTTTTCCATTTTTATCCTTCTTTCTAACTAATGTTTATTAACCGCAAGACGCAGATATCGTAGAGATTAAAACGAAAAAACTATCCCTCTGCGTTCTCCTTGTCTGCGGTTAATTTCATACAACGTCACATCAACCTCTGTGGCAAGAAGAGAACGAGTTGTGGAAAAAAATCAGGAGTAATACAACTCCCAACGTAATAGCCACGTACGGTAGAACCAAAACCACGAGCCGCTCAAAGCTCACTTCGGTTACGCGCATCAGGGCATAAAGGACCATCCCGACCGGCGGGGTCAGGAGCCCCAGGGTCAAGGCGAGTGTCATGACCACCCCGAAGTGGATCGGATCAATCGCAAATTTTTCCGCCGTGGGCAAAAGGATCGGCGTTAAAATGAGAATGGCAGGAGTTTGAGCCATAAAAAACCCGACGATCAGCCAAAACACCGTAAAGAGCAAAAGTAAGATCGTAGCGTTATCCGTTAGTTGTGTCAGCAGATTCGCCAATGCACTCGGAATTTGCCCCCGAATCATTACCACGCCAAAGGATGATGTAAACGCAATGATGAGCATAATGACCGAGCAGTCGATCATGGTTAACCGGATTTCACGAAGCAGATGGCGCAATCCGAACTCCCGGTAAACAAAAATACCCAAAAAAATGGCATAAAATGCAGCCACGGCAGCGGCTTCGGTGGGTGTAAACACACCGGAATATATGCCACCTACGATGATCACCGGCGTCATGAGCGGAAAAAACGCCCTCCAGAATCCGACCACCAATTCTTTTATTGTCGCTAACTTTCCGGACGGATAGTTATGCCGGTGGGCGCAATATCCGACATAGGCCATGAAAGCCAGTGCCAGTATGATTCCCGGAACGATGCCGCCCATAAACATGGCTCCCACCGATTCTTCGGCCTGAACGCCGTATGCAACCATGGCAATGCTGGGAGGAATAATGGGTCCGATGAGTGAAGAGGCTCCGGTAATAGCGGCGCTGAAATTCCGATCGTATCCTTCATCCATCATTGCCTTCATTTCCACTGCCCCGAGACCCACCGCGTCGGCGGTGGCAGCTCCGGACATGCCGGCAAAAATCATGCTGGCCAGCACATTGGCATGACCGAGCCCGCCCTTAAGCGGACGAACCGTGAGGCTGACAAAACTAAATAGACGTTTGGTGATGCCGCCGGTGTTCATCAACCGCCCGGCCAGGAGAAAAAACGGAATGGCAAGCAGAAGGAAATTGTCGGTTTTTGCAAAAGCCAACCGGGCAATCATGGAAGATGTCCTTGGGTCGAGAAAATCGCCGAAAAAGTTACCGGCGCCGATCATGGAGATGAGACCGGCGCCGAATCCAACGGGAAAGCCCACAACAATTAGAACAATGAGACCGACCGCCAATATCAAATAGGTAATCATACCTGCTCACCTGTGCGCAGTATCCGTAAATTATCATAGGCTTTCATGACAATGTAGATAATCATAAAAATGATGGCGATAAACTCGCCCATATAGAGATAGCCGGTTCGAACCCAGTCCATGGCAATCATGTAAGAACCCCATGTCATTTTGGTCATGGCAAGGGTTCCTCGGGCCAGGAAGCAAAGAAAGATGAATATGGCGGTATTGTAAGCGATTTGGCCCACTGCCTGAAGCCGCAGATTCATTTTTTTGAACAGAAAGTCGACGATAATGTGCTCGTCTTCCCGGATAGCGATGGCGATTCCGAAAAACATGGTTTGGATAAACAGAATTCTGGCCAGCTCTTCCGTCCATGGGACCGAGATTTGTAGTGCATATCGAAACAAAACCTGTCCGCCTGTTGCCAGGAGCATTCCGATGAAACCGACCAAGGTAACGACTTCGAGGAACTTTTCGATGATACTAAAGAAATGTTGTTTGAGCCTGCTGTCCATAGGGCATTCCCCTGTGTTCATAAGAATCCTCCCTTTCCCAGGCCAACCGAGAAAGGGAGGGAACACTCCTTTATGGGTTTTTTATTGATTTATTGAGCGTATTTGGCGATGTCTTCAAGCAGGCCGGGCCGGCACTTCTCTGCCGCGTATTTTTTTACAACCGGATCAGCAATCTTCTTGAAAGCGGCCACATCCGGCTGAATCACCTTGACCTTGCCTGTGGCTTCCATTTTTTTCAACAGATCCTGGGTCCCGGTTCTCGAAAGATTATTCAGATATTCGATTGAATCACTGAGAGTTTTATCGAAGATCTTGCGATGCGCCGGACTCAGAGAATCCAGGAAGGTCTTGTTGGCTGCAACGATCCAGTAGCTGTACACGTGGGCAGTGAGATTGATGTATTTTTGAACTTCATATAACTTGCTTCCGTATATAGTAGAGATGGGATTTTCTTGAGCTTCGAAAACACCCTGGCGGAGAGCGCCATACAGCTCTTTAAATGACAAGGGGGCAGGCAAGGCTCCGATCTCTTTGAACACCGATTGGCGGAGCTTGTTGGTGACCCGCATTTTGATACCCTTCATATCTGCGGGTTTTCGAACGGGAACATTGGATGTGACATTTCGAGAGCCCCTTAAACCCACACCTACGATGGAAATGTTATACTGTTTTTCAAGTTTTTTGTTCAATTCAGATCGAAGGGGTCCGTTCCAAACCCGGAATCCGTGTTCTTCGTCTTTATAGACAAACTCGGCTTCCATACATTGATACTCTTTTGCCAGGTGATGAACCACAACCGGGCCGGCAATATGTACCTGAATTTCATTTGCACCCAGCTGCTGTAAGAGCTGTTTGTCGCCGCCCAATGCACCGCCGGTAACCAAATTCATGTCGAGTTCACCATTGGACGCGGCCTTCATGTCCTTTTGCCATTTCGACATGGAAACAATGCTGAAGTCCTTTGGGGAATTTGCGGTTCCAAAGGTGAATTTAACCGTTTTGGCCTGAACGACTCCCAGCGGGAGAACAAGCCCCAAGATTGCCAAAAAACCGATGATTCGAAAAACTTGTTTCATGATTGCCTCCTCTCTTGATTGTTTGTGCGTACCCAAACCGGATACACGGTTGGTAAAGAAATTAAGGATTATTCCGTTTGCTCATTGGATTCGATCCAACCCATTTCCTCTAAACTCGAGGTGATTTCCTGTCTCGAACTTTCAATATTTTCGACGATGATCTGATAGGCAACAGATTCATCTTTCTTCTCCAAAGCCGCCTTGACCTTATTGTGTCTTTCGATGGATGCGGATATCCATTGCTTGCCGTGCTTCGGATCAACCGTTGAGGAACTTCGGGCCTGTTTGATCCGTTCCCAGTTATTGAAAATGAGCTCATTCATGGTATTATTATCAATGGCCCCATAAAGTGTTCGGTGGAATTCATCATCCAGTTTCTCATTCTGCTTCACATCAACCGTATTCAACGCTTCCGATTGTTTTCGAATTAATTCACTAAGTGATTCGATAAGCTCCGGAGTTGCCCGTCGTAGGGCTTTTTGGATGGCAGCGCCCTCCAGCACTTTCCGAACTTCAAACAACTCATCCAAGAGCTTTCTCGAAAGAGTGCGGACGATGACACCGCGCCTGGGAACGCTTACCGCAATGCCCATGTTGATGAGAATCTGAAGTGCGTCACGAACCGGGACTCGCGATACGCCGAACATTTTTGCGATATTTTCTTGTACGAGCTGTTGCCCCGGTTCAAGTTCAGCTTCATGGATCATTTCTTTTAATGTTTGGGCGATCACCTCACCGGTATTTCGGATGGCGTCGATTCTGCTGGTCAAATTTTCAGTCGACATCATTTTATTCCCATTTGTGTAAAGGGCATTATCATCACCTATACTTCGATGCCCTCTTTTAGTTTCTTCCAGATCTCGCCGCGCAGTTCCAGAAACGCGGGCAATGTTTTCATACTCTCGTTGCGCGGCCTCTCAAAGGGCACCTCGATGAGCTGATCTATTTTTGCCGGGCGCGGGGTAATCACAGCAATGCGGTCTGCAAGATAAATAGCTTCTTCAATACTGTGAGTGACAAATAGAACGGTTTTCTGCTCCTTGCTCCAGATGCCGAGCAACTCGTCCTGCAGAATATCTCTCGTTTGAACATCCAGAGCACCAAACGGCTCATCCATCAGAAGAATCTCCGGCTGTATAGCCAGCGCCCGGGCAAACCCGACTCTTTGTTGCATGCCGCCGCTGAGTTCGTGGGGATAGGAATCTTCAAAGCCTACCAATCCTACCAGTTCGATATAATGCATGGCGGTATCTCTGCGTTGGGCGGTGGAGACACCAAGGATTTCGAGGCCGAATTCAATATTTTCTCGTGTGGTTCGCCAGGGGAAAAGGTCGAAGCCCTGAAAGACCATGCCACGACCTTCCCCACCGGTTACTCCTGTTACGTCAACGCCATCCATGTAAATTGAGCCCGAGTCACAGGGGATGAGTCCGTCTGTCAACCGAAGCAGGGTCGATTTTCCGCATCCGCTCGGACCGATGATGGCGAGAAACTCGAGATTTGAAATTATGATGGATAAATCTTCAATTACGGAGATGACCTCATTTCCCCGCGGAAAGCTCTTGTATAAATTTCGCAGCTCGAGTTTCGGGGTTGTCATAACCTTACTTCAGCTCCTTTAAGGCCTGTTCGACATATTTCGTTTCAACAACCTTGCTGAGATCGACCGTTCCTTTAATAGCATTTGCGGATTTGTAGACCGGCAGCAACTCCTTATAGACGCTTAAGGAATGCTTCATGTTCTCCGGCCAGCAGCCGATGTCTTTTCCAAGGGCCTGACGAACGACTTCTATCTCTGCATCGCTGGCTTTTTTCATACTTTTTTTGGTTCCATATTTGCGATACATGTCCGCATACCATTTGGGATCGGAATTGGCTTTCCTAAATGCCATAATGGTCGCTTTGAGCAGATCCACAGCCGCTCTTTGATTTTCTGGCTTTTCCAACCACTTGCTGCTTACGATCCATACTTCCCCCAGAAAAGCATCGTACTCTTTTGCCGGTTCGATCATGACCTTGAAGTTGCCTTTTTTAGCCAGATCACTGGCCTGGTCGAAATGAAGCGGAACCCCGTCTACTTTCCCGGCCAGCAGTGCACGCATTCGGGCACCGGATCCGCCCATGGTAATCACGTTGACCTTGTTCATGTCGATGCCGCGTTTTTGCAGCGGACCCACCAGCATCACATGGGTAAAATCTCCCTTGGAGTTTACCGCAAGGGTAACGTCTGATTTTTCAATATCCTTGAAGGTGTTGATCTTATCCCCGTTTACGGTGAACACAAGGCTCGTGTGCATGAAGGCATTTCCGATAATTTTAAGGTCCGCACCGGCCTCCACCGCACGCAAGGTACTGATGGCGTCACCATCTCCCACCTCCACCGAACCGGCGAGTATAGATTGCGTAATGGTTTGAAGCCGTTTAATACGTGTCCATTCGGGTTTTCCGTACCCCTTCATGCTCGGCAGAATCTCGTTCAATGCCGCCATATAGGGAATATGGACGCCCAGTGCGTTGCCGACAATGTTCATGGTCAACACCCGATCTGCAGCTGCAGCTGGTTGCGTACCCATTATTCCTAAACAAATCACGCCTAATAGAATAGTAAAGATAAAGCTCTTTCCTTTCATGGTACCCTCCTTTTCTGAATGTTTATGGTTATGGGCGGCCGCTCTGTTTATGGCAAGCGGCTGTCCCGGTGACACCTTATATAAACTATTTCCTATGCAGCTCTCATTCGAGCTTCATACCATGGTGCGACTTTTTGCCCGATGCGGCGCAAAATCACATTCGTTCCGATGCTTACAATCATGATGGTCGCAAGATAGGCCAGTATCGGTGCTGTTGAGAGGTCTAAACCGGTTTGAAAAATCAGTCCGCCATACCCGGTAATGACAAACATTTCAGCTACTACCATGGCCCGAATCGCGTGCACCAATCCAAGACGGGCTCCGGTAATGAGAAAGGGAAACAGGGCCGGCAGAATCACTTTTTTATACTGGTCTATTTTTGTGGCCGCAAAAGACCGGGAAACATCTATGTATCGGCCCTCAATGGCGATGGCGCCGTGGTAGGTCGTCAGAACGATGTAACCGATGGACGCCACGAATACAATGGCCGCACGAAGCTGAAATCCGGTACCGAAGGTCAAAATGAATACCGGAAGCAATGCCGCGACAGACGTAACCACGATCATACTGATCCAGGGATGAAACAATGCATCTATAATTCGAACTCGCCCCATTACAGCCCCCAACGGCATGCCGATCACACAGGCCAACCCGTAACCCACAAGCATTTGGCGCAGGGATTTGGCAAGTTCGATAAGCATTTCTCCTTCCAGGAAAAGCTCGATATATGTGATGACAACCAATGAGGGCGGCGCCAAAAGCAGTTCACCCAAATGCTGCCCGACGATTTCCCAAACCGAAAGAACGATAAAAATGCCGGTGCATTGGAGTAAAAATTTTCGCTTCTTCGTCATATTAATCCCTTACATGCCAGGGGAGTAATTTTATTTCCGCCCATTTGATTCCTTCCTGTGCCCCGAGACCGAATAACGCCAGAAGGAACACCACGGCCAGCATAGCGGGAGCATCAAAAAAAGCCGACGCATCCTCCATGTATTCACCGAGATTTACGGCAGCGAAAAACAACTCTGCCGTAATCATGGCATTGATGCATCGAACCGTACCGATCCGAACCGCTGTAAACATAAAGGGCAGGCTGGCCGGAATCATCACCTTGAAGAACATGTCTTTTCGACCGGCTGCAAACGATCGGCCGACATTCATTAAAGCCGGCTCAATATTACGCGCACCAGCAGCGACAGTTACCAAAACATCAAAGACAGACATGAAAAAAACCAAGGCAACCCGGGCTTCGAAGAAAAGTCCGAACCAGATGATCAGAAACGGGACGAATGTAATAGAGGGAATCGAGAAAATTGCATTTACCACCGGATCGAACATATGGAAAACGGTTTCATTGCGGCCCATCAGAAAACCGAGAGGAATGGCAACAGCCAGCGAAAGCCCAAGCCCCAATAGCATATGTCGTATCGAATTGAAAAACGCCTTGGGCAAGACTCCCGATAGGGTGGCATTAACAATATGGATGAAAACCTGGCTGGGTGAAGCAAAAACCACCTTTGGAAGTTGGCTCGCTATCAATTCCCAAACCAGCAGCCCGAACAAAAAGGACAACGGATAGACGACATGCGGGTATTTGGTAATATTCTGAGAAAAGGCATTAACGTTCCAGCCGGTCTTTTGAACCATCACTATTTTACCGGAGTCTTCCATGGAACATGGACAATTTTTATTATAAATTTAGGAAGTTAAGCCGTCTTGAAATTAATTTGATCAATATTTATCAGGGCTGTATACAGTATTACAATCATACCATGAGGCCGTATTTATGTAGTGTGATATGTTTTCAAAGTCAAGAGTTTATTTATTTGGATAATGTCCTAAAGAGTAGGAGTGATCCTGAGGATTCAAGGGTCCAAGGAATACGTTGAATCCGGTATGACAATGCTGTTGACACACAAGCGCCTTTTACATATACGTCAAAAAATAAGGCCTTATCCCTGAAGGTGGGCTGTGCGGCTGTTGGCATTGATGATTTCGAGGCTGCCGGGCATCCCGGTGGGGACGGCATCGGGTCTCTGGTATTGTTGCCACGCGTTGTTGATGGGCTGGATGTGCCGATCCACGGCAATTTGTGGCAAAAGTTGGTCGAAGCCAGCGAGCT
>CAYSUA010000052.1:0-16771 GCA_964433795.1 uncultured Desulfobacteraceae bacterium
ACCGATGTCCAGGTAGAAGGGTGTGGTCATGGTACTGGCCATGGTATCGCCGATCTTGTAGAAAAGAATAAAGGCCAGTATCCACAGGGCGCCCCGGCGGTTGAAATATTCGATCATGGGGTGAAACACCGCCTCCCTGAGGGTTTTTGGGGGATCATCCGAAATCTTCGGCTCCGGTGCAAACAGGGTTGTAATAACACCGGGAAGCATACAGGCGGCCATGATAAAATAGACCATCGAAAATGGCATATGATCGGCCAAAATAAGCCCGCCACCTGAAGCAAGCAGCATACCGACCCGATATCCGTTGACATAGAGGGAAGATCCGAGTCCCAGTTCCTCATCCGGTAGATCTTCCCGTCGATAGGCATCCACAACGATATCCTGGGAAGCGCTGAAAAAGGTGACTATAAATGCCACAAAGGCGACTGTCCAAGGAGCTTCTTTTGGATTTGTAGATCCCAAACCGACAATGGCGACGATCAAACTCAACTGAGCAATCAGAAGCCACCCTCTTCTTCTGCCTAAAAACGGCAGGGTAAACCGATCGAGAATAGGGGCCCAGAGAAACTTCAATGTGTAAGGAACACCAACCAGCGACATCATGCCGATGATTGTCAGATCAACGCCCTGCTCCTTCATCCATGCCTGCAGAACGGTGATGGTCAAAAGGAGGGGAAGACCACACGCAAACCCCATTAAAAGAGCCACCAACATGCGGCCGCTGCAGACAACACGAAGAATCGATTTTCGGTTTTCGGTCGGCATTGAATTCAAAAGGATATTACCCTAAATGATCGTAAATAAGATGGAGCGGGTATGATTATCGTTTCCGGTCAAGAAACGGGCAACGGAGCGGAATCCGTTGCCCGTATCGATTGTATCGGTTGCTTCAACCGTCATATAGTTATCGACTTGCAAACGCTTCCAGCTGAGACGGCGTTACAACTGATCCGTAGGCGTCCTTGTAGGAGATGAGTTCCTCCCGTTGGGCATTGAGGATTTCAAACAATTTCTCGGGAATATTCGACTCTTTCTTATACGCATCGATCTGGAGATCGATGCGGGAGATAATGTTATCCACATAAAGGGAGAACTGTTTTACATACAACTCCTCCGGATACGCTTTGTCGATGGTATCTTTGAAAAGCGTTTTCAAGTCTTCATATTTCGGAAGATAACCGATGGGGGTATCAATGGCTTCCACCTCGTTATGCGCTCTTCTCTCAAGCCAGGACAGCCAGACTTTCACATCCCGCTTCTCACCCAGTAATTTTTTCGAATCGCCTCCCCTGGCCGCTTCGGTCAGGAAGTAGTTCAGTCCGGAAAGTATCGGTTTTTTATCTTCGGCGATTTTGGGATTGCTGAAAAACTTGAACTGAGCATCCATGTAATCGCCCAACGCGCCGGGGATGAAAGGGGCATTGGCCCAAGGGGCACGCTTGACACCGGTGGCGCCGACTTCGGTGGCCGTTGCCGCCGATACGATACAGGCGCCGATGACGACCCCTTGATCCGAGCTTTTGGCCACCCAGACCGGGGGCATGGTATCGCTGTCTCTGCCGCTGTAGGTGACCACCAGAGTTTCCACTCCGGCGGGATCTTCGTTTCTCTCGGAATAGTTGCCCAACGCGCTAGAGGCCAGTGTGACCCGGGCGTTGGGATGGGAGACGGGAATCGCATTGCCCTTTTCATCAACCAGACCCTGCTTCCACGGGCCCTTGAAATTCCGTCCCTTTATCGGCAGCTCCTCACCGTTGCCCACCCAGTGGGGGGTCCCGTTTTCATCGATGAGAACGTTCGACCAGATGGCTTCTGTTTTCGGTTTCCGCAGACATTCCATCAGCAGTGGGTCGCCTTCCCAGTTCACGTCTTCCACGATCCCGAAAATTCCGATTTCCGGGTTGATGGAGCGGATGCTGCCGTCATCGGCAAGCCACAATTGTGCCAGATCGTCTCCCACAAAATGGTTGCCGGCCATGGCGGTGGTGGTCTTTCCGCAACCGCTGGGGGCGGCGCCCAAAATCCAGGTGATCCGACCGCCCGGCCCGTCCATTCCGGTAATGAACATGTGCTCCGCAGTCTGTTCTCCCCGTTTTTCGTACACCGATCGGTCAACGGAGAATCGATGATTTCCTTTCTTCATCAAGAGGGTGTTGCCGGCATAGGTGCAGTTGAAGCTGTATGTGGTCAAGTGATTCCGGTCCATGAAAACTCGGGCATTGGGTAGATCCTCGGTGCGGTTCAGACCTTCGCTGTGGATATTGCAATAAAAATAGCCGGCCCGTTCCACCTCGCTGCCGAAATCGGAAAACGCGTTTCGATAGAGCAGATCTGCGCTGTGGTGGACATAAGACGAGCTGGATATCTCCAGGGCGGGATCTGCGGCCGGAGCGCCCACCGGACCCCGCACATAACAGCCGACCATCATGGTCATGCCTTTCATGATCCCGATCATGCCGTCCTGAACTTCTTTAAAGGCCTGCTCCCTTTTCATTTTGTTGGCCAGGGAGCTGATCTCCTCCCCCTCGGCTTCGATATAGTATGTCTGCTTCACGATTCGCCCCTGTTCATCCTTGAGATCGTAGTGAATCGTGTGATTCTCCATGGGAAGCGGCGCTTCCTCTCCTTTATTCAAAGCCAGCTGTCTGATGAATTTTTTGTCTTCTTCCGAGCCCGTGTTGATGAACACCCGGTCCGGTTCGCACATTATGATGGCATTGGCGATTTTCAAGAGAGCGTTCTCGTTTTTAATCTGCTGGATTCTTGAAAACTGCGTATCATCCGTCTTGCTTTTGAAAACGTCCATTGCGTCGTCTATGGAAGTTACCTTTCCGATCTCCGCAACAAGATCAATTACATCACTTCTTAAACTCATGTTTGCTTCTCCTTTTCTTGCGGTGTTATCACCGCCGGTGGTATTTGCTATATTTTGTTTGAATGGTTTGTATCTTTTCTTTCACAGATGAATTTCTCCGCAACCGGCATCTGTTGTCTGATCCAGACAAGCACCTTATCGAATTCGTCCCGAAGCTCTTTCAACGCTTTCCCCCGGTGACTGACCCGACTCTTCTCCGCCCTTGTCAACTCGGCAAACGTTTTTTTCAGAGGCGGATAGTAGAATACGGAATCATAGCCGAATCCATTCTCGCCCGCTGACTCCGCTGCAATTTCACCTTCGCACCGCGCCTGGTAGGTTAACGCCGCACCTGTGGGAACGGCAATGGAAATGACGCACTCAAACGCTGCTTTTCGGTTGGATTCATGCCTCATCTCCCCCAACAATTTGTCGCATCGTTGTCGGTCCGTCTTATGCTCACCCGCATACCGGGCGGAATAGACGCCCGGAGCGCCGTTCAGTGCTTCCACCACCAGGCCTGAATCATCCGCCAGTATCGGATACCCAAGCATTCTCGCGGTAATACTCGCCTTGATATAGGCGTTTTCGTCAAAAGTCTGACCGTCCTCCTCAACTGCCGGGAGCGGTCCGAAATCTTCAAGGCTCTTTACGGCTAAGGGAAACCCGTTCAAAAGATCTAGTATTTCCTCAATTTTCCCTTTATTTGTAGTCGCAATGACAAGGGTATTTAAATATTCCATGCAAGCCTTATGCCACTGATTATCTTAAAGAATCACTGTATTGTTTCAGGATTCGACAAACGGATCACCCGTAAAGTGAAGAATATAAATCATGGTGTTTATATTGTAAAGTCGATTCAAGCAAATCATTTTTCAAAAAAACTTTACAGCCACAGTATCACTGGTGTACTAGGCGATTGATAGATTTATTTTGACAGAATGTCGTCGATAATTTAACAATTCGAATATATCCTGTGCAGCAACCGATACTGGATACTAGTCGCTGGATGCTGAATAAAATCAGGAAATCATCCTTCTTAATAACCAGTACCCGGAATCGAACATCCAGCATCTTGCAACACCAAACACAGGTCCCATGCAGATTAAGAAAAGACTCTACATCGTTCTAATCGCCCTCATGCTTGTGGTGCTGGCAGGCAGCACCGGATATTATCTGATTTTCGGCGGCCAGCCGAAGTTCATGGACTGCGTCTACATGACGGTTATTTCCCTGACCACGGTGGGCTACGGTGAAGTATTGGATGTCTCCGGGAATATGCCGGCTCAACTATACACCATGATCCTGATCATCTTCGGAATGGGTGTCCTTCTCTATGCCATCAGTACGTTAACCGCGGCCATTGTGGAAGGAGAGCTCTCCGGAATTTTGAGGAAAAAACAAATGGAAAAAAGAATAGCGAAGTTAAACGGCCATTACATCGTATGCGGAATCGGGCATACCGGACGTCACGTGTTAACGGAGCTCTTAAAGAATCAAGAGCAGATAGTCCTTATCGAACAAGACCGGGAAACCATTGAAAGGTGCCGGTCTTTAGGGGATCTGTTTTACGTCAATGGAGATGCCACCGATGATGCTAATCTCATTGCTGCAGGAATTGAACGGGCTGCCGGCATCATTATCTGCCTGCCTTCCGATAAGGATACCCTCTATGTCACCATGACCGCCCGGATGATCAACCCCACCATCCGGATTATCAGCAGCATGACCGAACAGGCCATCGAACCGAAATTGGTCAAGGCGGGGGCGGACAAGGTGGTATCGCCGAATTTTATCGGAGGGCTTCGTATGGCATCTGAAATGATCCGCCCGACGGTGGTCGATTTTCTGGACCATATGCTCAGGAGCAGGCAGGGGAATATAAGGATTCACGAGATTCAAATATCAAAAAAGTCGCCCGTCCACGAAAAGAAAATCAGTGAATCCGGTATCCGCGACAAATACGATTTATTGGTGCTCGCAGTAAAAGGGATAAGCAAAGAGATTGAATTCAATCCGTCTCCCCAGGATATTCTTGAAGAGGGTATGACCTTGATCGTCATGGGGGATGTGGACAATATCGCCAAGGCCAAAGCCGCGTTTTAAAGGATTATTTCTGAACACGTAATCCAAATGCGGTTACCCTGTCAGGGTTCCATTTATGCCTTGACTTTAAACGGTTTAATGTTAACATATGACATGTCTGGTATGGAATTCCGCTGAAATTCAAGCACTTATCGCCTGTCTTCGCGCTGTTGAGTCCACAAGCTCCCATCATGTATCAGACACCTCTTTTTCGTGATCCATCCTTTCAACCCGTACCTGTCTTTGGGGGTGAGTATGAAAATGCATCGATTGAAGCCACCGGTCAGAGCCTCCAAAGTGTTTTTATCTTCTGGCGCCATGTTGCGCTTCCAAAGGGACGCCGAACCTTAACGCACAGAGAAAGGAGGGAAAAATGGCTGAAAGCGTATACAAAATTATCGAATTGGTGGGAACCAGTGAAACATCCTGGGAGGATGCCGCAAAAAATGCAGTGGAAAAGGCAAGCAAGTCTCTCAGGGATCTGAGAGTCGCCGAAATATCCGAATTGGATATGAAAGTAGAAAACGGAAAAGTCACTGCCTATCGCTCGAGAGTCAAACTGTCGTTCAAATATGGCGGGGGCGATTAAAGAGCGAACAAAAAGTCGATACTGATCCGTTATACACTTTTACGCTTAACGAAAAAGGCAGGGCCTTTGGATTTAAAAGACCCTGCCTTTTTGTTTCTTTTCTAATTGGTTGATCGCCTCCACCACATAGGGGGTGATATTTTTTGAAATGATGCGATGCCCTTCGGCCGTGGGATGCATGCCGTCCTGCAGGTTTAATCCGGAATTCCCCGCAACTTCTTTCAAGAAAAAGGGCATGTAGATGAGATTGTGGGCTTTGGCAAGATTCGGGTAGATGTTTTCAAACGTGTTCGCATAGCTCGGGCCAAGATTTTTATAAATCCGCATTCCGGCCAAAATGATGGGGATATTTCGTTCCTTCAAGGTGAGTATGACGGCTTCGATATTGCCCTTGATGAGGGCCGGATCGATACCGCGCAATGCATCATTGGCACCGGTTTCGATAATGACGATATCCGGGGCAAGCGTTATGGCCCAATCGATTCTCGATCGTAACCCGCTGGTGGTTTCTCCGCTGATGCCGGCATTAATTACTTTATAGCGGTGCCCGTCCGCCAATAATCGCTGTTGAAGCAGAGCCGGATAGGCATCAGCCTCCTCAAGTCCGTACCCCTCGGTCAAGCTATTCCCAATGGCGAGAATGGTGCCAATAAAAACCGGCTTTTCCGGTTCCGATTCCACCTCAATCGCCTCTTTCCGGTCACATCCCGTCAACAGCCAAATGCATAAAACCATTCCGGCCAAAAGCATCAGGAAATCTCTCATAACCTTCTACCCCTCAGATTGTTCACGGAGAAAAATAGCCGGCTTCTTATTGAGAATGGAAACCGAAGCGACTGTCCCCACCGCACAAATCACCATTACAGCTCCGCTGATCATCAGTAAACAGACCCCAAAATAAGAACGGTAGGGTATATGAAAAAAATAGGTGCTGATCAAATAACTCGCAGCCTGGGAGAAGCCGGATGCCAGAAGCGCACTTACCAGGCCGATAAAAAAGTTCTCATATGCAAATACACTGAAAACGAATCGCTTCTTGGCACCGAGGATCTTAAAATAGACCGATTCGCGGATCCTTGCGAGCCGTGTGGCAAATACGGAACTGACGAGAATCAGAAACCCGGCGGCGATACTTAGAAAGGTAAAGAGCCGGATGATACCGGACAGCTTTCTCATAACACCGGCAAAGGTGGATATCACATGGGTCACATCGATCACACTGACATTGGGAAATCGAGACACAATTCTGTTTTGCAGGCCAGCGACGTTTTCTGCTTCTACTCTAAGTGCGGTAAAAATGGTTTGGGGTGCTTTTTTCAGGATGTTTTCAGGAAAGACAAAATAAAAATACGGCTGGATTGACCCCTTAATCCGGGTTCGAATACTGGACACCCTGGCTTTAAGGGGAATACCTTGAATCCGAAATGCGATGGTATCTCCGATGTCAATATCTGCCATCTCCTGTACCGTATCCAGTATCGATACCGGCACTCCCGGGTTGTGGCCGAAGAGATCTTTTCCTTTCAATATGCTTTCATCCGGCAATAGATAATTCCGGTATGTGAGGTTGAACATTCTTGCGAGGTTGTCCCTCCTTCTCCTGCGCTGTTTTTTGCGATCAATGGGGTTGCCGTTTATGGATACCATGCGGGCTCTGACGATGGGATAATAAACGGTATCAGTTCCGAGGACGCCTGCAATATCGGCTTTCTGATTCGGTTGAATGTCTATGAAATAGACGTTCGGTGAATCCTGCGGATAGGACCGTACAAAAGATTCGTCTAAATTCCGTTCAATAAAATAAATGGAAAAGATAACCGTCAAGGAAGCGGTCAACGTGATAAGGATCAGTTTTGTGGCATTGCCCGGGCGAAACAATCCTTTTAACGACTGCCTCGGTGCCAGTGCGGATACCCGAAGGTTTTTTACGGCTTTTAAAATCAAATGAATAAGGCCCGCGTTCAACAGGATGAATCCGATGGCTCCGGCCACAAATCGCAAGCCGAAGGATGCATCCCGAAGCTGCCAGATGACCGTTATCGTAAAAAGAGACAAAATTCCGATGCTGATCAACGCCTGCCAAAGGAGTCGTGGGGGTGCTGCCCTTTCTTTTCTGAAGATTTCATACGGCTTAATGTCTTTGATTCGCAAAAGCGGCATGAAAGTAAAAAGCATCACAACGATAATGCCCAGGGTAAGCCCCTGGAAAAGCGCTTTCCATGAAAAAATAAATTCGAAGCCATAGGGAAGAAAGGAGCGCAAAAGAAAAATAAGAATGTGTTGCGTAAAGAACCCGGAAGTAATACCGATTGCCGTTCCCACCATTCCGAGAAAGAATACCATCAGGCTGTACTGGGTGATAACAAATCGGCCGGCGGCTCCCACGGTTTTCATGATGGCGATGGTCTCTTCATTTTCCCTCAACAATGAAGTGAGCGAACTCTGAATGCCGATTCCGGCCAGTAAAAGGGTGAACAGCCCGGTAAGCCCGATGTAGAAAAGAAAGTTATCAAAGAACCGTTTGATTCTCGACTCTGCGGAACGGAATGTTTCGATCCTCTCATGATCTGCGGCAACCGCTTTCAATCCCCCGGCGATTCGATTGAGATGCCTTGAATCCGATACTTTTAAAAGAATGAAGTATCTGATACGGCTTCCTTTATCAACCAATCCCAATGCCGAGAGATCTTTTGAAGAAATAAAAACGCGTGGACCGAGGGAAAAAAAACGGATGGGACGATCCGGTTCTTTTTGGACCAGATCTTTAATCTGAAATGTAGCTTCTCCGACTTGCAATGGGGAGCCGATTTGAAGATCGAGCCGATCCAGCAAGTTTTTTTCTACAATCACCGACCCTTTTTCCAGGGCCTCTCGGATTTCTTTTCCGGATTGCAACTCCACCCGGCCATAAAACGGGTATTTTGGCCCCACGACTTTTATCCTGGACAGGAGCGTTCGATTTTCAACCGGATCTCTGACCATGGAATAGAATTCATATACGCTTTCGGATTCAACGAGACCTTTCTGCTCCGACTGCTCCACCACTTTCATTACCGGAGTGGAGATGGGACTCCTGGAGCGAATAATAATGTCTGCAGCATGCAAGGATCTCGCGTCTTTCAGCAGGGAGTATGTGATACTTTCCGAAAATCCACCCAATGCCACCATGGAAATGATGGATAGCACCATACACATGACAAACAGAAGCGCCTGGTTCTTGGAATGGATAATCTGGTGGCGGATAAAAGATTTATGGATCATTTCTTTTCTCCCCCATAATCCGGCCGTCTTCAAGATAGATGATTCTGCCAGCCTCAGCTGCCATATCGGTTCGATGGGTAACCAGCAGGATGGTTGCATGCCGCTCTCTGTGAATATCGGTCAACAATTGCATAATGGCTTCGCCGCTTTTGGAGTCAAGATTTCCCGTGGGCTCATCGGCAAAAATAATTTTGGGTCGGTTAATGAACGCCCGACAGATGGCTACCCGCTGTTTCTCACCACCGGATAGCTGGCTGGGAAGATTATATCTTCGATGGGTGAGATCCATCTGCTTTAAAAGCTGCTCCGCTTTATCCCTGGCATCCGGGTCTCTATTCAGTTCTGCCGGAAACATGACATTCTCTATAGCGCTGAGAGAGGGAACGAGGTGAAAAGACTGAAACACAAAACCGAATGTCTGATTGCGAAAGGGCGCCAGATCATCTTCACCCAGGTGGGTGATCTCTTTTCCTTCGATGTAGACGCTTCCGCCGGTCGGTTTATCCAGGCCGGAGAGCAGACTGAGCAAGGTGGTCTTTCCGCTTCCGCTTTTGCCTTCGATGATTATGAATTCTCCGTCCGCAACCGATACGGACACTTGATCCAAAACCGGAACTTCCCTGTCTTCAATAAAGTAGGTTTTGGTTAACTGCTCGGCTTTTAGAATACTCATGATAGATACCCGCCTTTAAATGATTAAAACCAACATAATCACCGGGGGTATTCATATCAACTGGACCTCGGATAGAGCAAGTATCGGGGAGCCGAGTTTCCTGCCTCTCAAAGTTGACACGATTCCTGCATGGCATTCTTCAGTTCTTTTCGGACGATACACCTATCTATTTTCCAAGACAAACTGCCAGCGGCATAAGTCTCACAAATCATAGGGGGATTCAATCTCAGGCACCCCGGCGTGTCTTTGAAAAGGAGACGTCGAAAAGCCGAACAAGATCCGATCGACCCGGTGATTTTAAGGGCCGTTCAAAACGATAAATTCATTTTTTTTATTTATATTCAGATAGTTATGTTCAATACAGCATTCCTTGGGTCTCGGGGGTTTAAAATTTTGAACTTTTCGCATAAATGGATAATTAATTGCGATATCAATAAGTTAGGATAATTCGACCCTGATCGGGTTTAAAATCGTGAACGAAAATCATAAAAATTTATATTCAAATCTCAGAAATCTTGGGACCCGGAAAAAATATCGAATTTATAATATACTGAAATAACTAAATATATTAATTTGATGTTATTTTTATGAAAAGTTGGCAAGCGTTTTGCTATTAAGATAGTCGAACCTAAAAAAAATCTTTATCTGTTCTCCTCCTTTTTTTTGGGCTAATCAGCTTGAACCACTGATTAGCCTTTTTTATTGGAAAAAAATCATAACCGATACCCCTCACCCGCCGGTCGCCGGTTTCGATCTCCATTCAAAGTAAATTCCCTTGACAAAAAAATTCAGTCTAATTAGTATCTTCTCCTTTAATATTCACATTCACCCCGAAACGATAGTCAGGTACATACGAAATACGCGAACAAGCGAATATGCGCATACGCCTGACAATAAAAAAGAGAGTTACAGGAACGGTCTGAGTATGCGGCTTGAAAATCTTTTGGCTCAAAAAAGGGAGGAGATCCTCAAAAAGTGGTTCGACCTCGTGATTAAATCCTATCCGGAAGATACCGCTGCTTACTTCAGACAAAAAAAAGACCATTTTGCCAATCCCGTGGGGAGCACCATCAAGATGGGGCTTGAAGCCATCCTTAAAGAATTATTTCAAGAGATGGATCCTGACCCTGAAACCCTGCGCTCGATAATGGATCCGATTATCAGAATAAGAGCGGTCCAAGATTTTAAACCTTCAGAAGCCATATCATTTATATTTTCCTTAAAACCGATTATCCGGATAATTGCTGATAAAGCGTTCAAGGATGAAAACATCGAACAGGAGTTACAGACGTTTGACTCCAAAATCGATACCCTCGGTTTGATGGGATTCGATATTTTCATGATGTGCAGAGAAAAAATCTACGAACTGAAGGCGAATGAGGTCAGAAACCGTACGTATCGGGCGTTTAAACGGGCAAATTTGATTACCGAAAATTTGCCGGAAGAAAACGGCGGTTGATATATTTTTGAATTAAATAATAAACGGATCTTTTGGTAAGTCTTTTCTTGTGATTCGATTTATGCTATCCGCAGTTAGCACCCGTGAAACAGCCGGGATCAGCGGAATCAAAGAGTGAGGAACACGCAAAATGAATCGAAATTATAGTTACTCTCTTCTGGCGGTCATCGTTCTTTTCCTGCTTGCCTATATCGGCGTCGAAGCGGCCGGCCTTGAGGTTCTTTTCGGGGTGATCATACCGTATCTTGCCTTTTTGACATTTATTATCGGTTTTGTTTACCGTATATTGTATTGGGCAAGGTCGCCGGTGCCCTTCCGAATTCCCTCAACTTGCGGCCAGCACAAAAGTTTACCGTGGCTAGATCACAGCAAGATAGAAAATCCATCGAACACATTCTTTGTAATCGTGCGGATGTTTCTTGAAATTTTCTGCTTCCGCTCACTGTTCCGGAATACCAAAGCAGAAATCAGAGAAGGCGGGAAGCTTTCTTATGAAATGGAGAAATGGCTGTGGTTGGGGGCTATTGCGTTCCATTACAGCTTCCTGGTGACTCTGATCCGGCATCTTCGCTTTTTCACTGAACCCATTCCCTTCTTTGTCACGTTGACCGAGACGCTGGACGGCTTTCTTCAGGCGGGACTGCCCGGAATTATGATATCCGGATTTGTCCTGCTGGCAGCCGTTTTCTACCTGTTTTTAAGAAGAATCCTTATTTCCCAGGTAAAATATATCTCTTTGGCAGCGGATTTCTTCCCGCTGTTCCTCATCATGGGAATTGCGATTTCCGGCATCCTCATGAGGTATTTTGCCAAGGTCGATGTCACGGCCACCAAGGAGCTGGCCATGGGTTTGGTGACGTTCCGGTTCACCGTGCCGGAAGGGATCGGCGGCATATTCTATGTTCACCTGTTTTTTGTGAGCATTCTCATGGCGTATTTCCCTTTCAGTAAACTGATGCATCTGGGCGGTATATTCTTTAGCCCCACGAGAAACATGACGGCTAACACCCGTGAAATCAGACATGTCAATCCGTGGAATTACCCGGTGAAGGTTCATACCTACGATGAATATGAAGAAGAATTTAGAGAAAAAATGATTGAAGCTGGAGTGCCAGTGGAAAAAAAGGAGTAAAGGAGCTACGGATGTCAGATCTTCCGCAATCAGATGAACTCTTTTCCAAGATCGATCATCGCCCGCCTTCATCGGGGTGGATGGATACCCCAGTGAACATTCGAAAGGGAATGTACTGCTATGCGTCGAATCCAAAAAGCGTAGAATACTTGGGATTGCCCAATGCCCGGGCTTGGAACCCCTTAGAGGATGACTGGGAGCTTCCTGAAAATTGGAAGGAAATCATTCATCAGGGTATCAAGGAACGACTCGAAAAATTCCGTTCCTTCAAGGTGTTTATGGATATCTGCGTCCGCTGTGGGGCATGTGCCGACAAATGCCATTTTTTCCTGGGCGGCGGAGATCCCAAAAACATGCCGGTTCTTCGTGCCGAGCTTTTACGGTCCGTGTATCGAAACGATTTCACCACAGCCGGTAAAATTCTCGGAAAACTGGCCGGGGGAAGACCCCTGACCATGGATGTACTGAAAGAGTGGTGGTATTATTTCTTCCAATGCACTGAATGCCGCCGGTGTTCCGTGTTCTGCCCCTATGGTATCGACACGGCGGAAATCACCATAATGGCCCGGGAACTGTTGAATCTGCTCGGGTTGAACATCGACTGGATTGCCACGCCGGTGGCCAACTGTTACCGGACCGGCAACCACCTCGGCATACAACCCCACGCATTTAAGGATATGCTGGATTTCTTTGTGGAGGATATAGAAGACGTCACCGGTGTGCAGGTGGAGCCGTCCTTCAACCGCAAAGGTGCGGATATCCTTTTTATCACCCCATCGGGGGATGTTTTTGCAGACCCCGGCACCTACTCCTGTATGGGGTATATGATGCTGTTTCATTACCTTAAGGATATGGGACTCGATATTACCTGGAGCACCTATGCCTCTGAAGGCGGGAATTTCGGATTCTTCACCTCCCACGAAACCATGAAACGACTGAATTCCAAAATGTACGCCGAAGCCAAGCGGCTGGGGGTTAAATGGATACTCGGCGGCGAATGCGGGCATATGTGGCGGGTAATCAGCCAGTATATGGACACCATGAACGGCCCGGCGGATTTCTTGGAAGAACCGGTTTCTCCAATTACCGGCACCAAGTTTGAAAATGCCAAATCCACCAAGATGGTCCATATTACGGAATTCCTTGCAGACCTGATCAAACACAAAAAACTCAATCTGGATCCGAGCAGAAACGATAATCAAAAGGTGACATTTCACGACTCCTGCAATACCGCCAGGGGAATGGGCCTGTTTGATGAGCCGAGATATATCATAAAGAGTGTCTGCAACCATTTCCATGAAATGCCGGCAAATACCATACGGGAAAAAACATACTGCTGTGGAAGCGGATCAGGCTTGAATGCCGGAGAAAACATGGAATTGAGAATGACCGGAGGGCTTCCGAGAGCCATGGCCGTCAAACATGTTCATGAAAAATACGATGTCAACATGCTGGCCTGCATATGCGCCATCGACAGAGCCGCCCTCCCGACGCTGACGGAATACTGGGTACCTGGCGTTGATTGCGCCGGGGTATCGGAACTGGTAGCCAATGCACTGATCATACCGGGTGAAAACGAAAGAACCACAAACCTGCGCGGGGAACCCCTGCTGGGAATGGAGGAGGAAGATGCCGAATAACGGGAAGATTTACGATAAGGGAAAGGTTGTTTTCGGCCTGATGATCTTCGGCGCCCTGATAACGTTTCCTTTCTGGTATAATCTCGGAAAGGCCGCACCAGCGCCTGAACGGGTTTTGACCGAAAAGGCAAAAGCCGCAAAGGAGTGTATCCGATCCACAGAATATATGACCGCCGAACACATGCAGCTGCTGGACATCTGGCGGGATACGGTAACGCGTGACGGCAAGCGGATTTACGTGAACAGCGAGGGCAAATCGTACAATATGAGCCTAACCAAAACCTGTTTGGATTGTCATTCCAACAAAGCGGAATTTTGCGATCGATGCCACACCTATGCATCGGTAGATCCTTTTTGCTGGGACTGCCATATTGACAATCCGGAGGAGATGAAGTGATGGAACGCAGCAGACGTGGTTTTTTGAAGCTGGCCGGCGTTTTGACGCTGGGTCTCGGTACAAAACCGGTGATCGGTGCACTGAGCGGCGGAGATCACTCCGATCCCAAAATGGTGCAGAACGAGGATGCGCTGACGGCCAAACACTGGGGCATGGTCATCGACACGAGAAAAATCAAATCATCCGAAAATCTACAAACCCTTATCGAAGCCTGCCATAGTATACACAATGTTCCTCATCTCGAGAACAAAAGGCATGAGATCAAATGGATTTGGGAAGAAGCTTACGAGCATGCTTTCCCGACCAAGCAGACCAATTATCTCAACGAACGAATCGAGGGTCTGCCCTTCTTGGTGCTCTGCAACCATTGTGAAGATCCCCCTTGCTGCCGTGCATGCCCGACAAAGGCAACCTTCAGGCGGGAAAGCGACGGTGTGGTGCTGATGGATTTTCACCGTTGTATCGGGTGCCGGTTCTGTATGGCGGCATGCCCCTACGGTGCTCGAAGTTTCAATTTCAGGGATCCGCGCCCCTTTGTAAAAGAAATAAATTCCGGTTACCCCACCCGCATGAAAGGGGTGGTGGAAAAATGCAATTTCTGTGCGGAAAGACTGGCTGAAGGCAAGCAACCCGCATGTGTGGAAGTATCCGACGGCATTCTGACCTTTGGTGATCTGGACGATCCGGACTCCCATGTACGAGAACTTTTGAGGGAGCATTATACCATTCGCCGTAAACAGGCTCTGGGTACCGGCCCGAGCGTGTATTACATCGTTTGATAAGTGTTTGAGTGTTTTGTTTTTAGTTATTTAGGTTTTCTTCTTCAAGATACGAAACACTATACACCATACACTAAACACCAAGATAAAATAGACTGAGGTTGTTATGATTGAACTGATCTTTAAAGGAACCAAGCGCTACTATGCATGGATGACTGCATTGTTGGCCGTTATGGGTGTCGGAACCATCTGCTATTTGTGGCAGCTCAGTTTCGGGCTCGGCATCACCGGTATGAGCAGGGATGTTACATGGGGATTCTATATCGCTCAGTTTACATTTCTTGTGGGTGTGGCAGCTTCCGCGGTCATGCTGGTTATCCCCTACTACCTGCATAATTACAAAGCATTCGGTAAAATTACCATACTGGGTGAGTTTATTGCGGTATCCGCAGTGGCCATGTGCATGCTGTTTATCTTTGTCGATTTGGGCCAACCCATGCGGATTCTGAATGTCATGATTCATCCCTCCCCGAACTCTATCCTATTTTGGGATGCCATGGTTTTAAACGGTTACTTCCTGTTGAACATCGTTATCGGGTGGAAAGTGTTGGCATCGGAAAGAGAAGGGGTACCGCCGCCCAAATGGCTAAAACCGCTGATCTATCTTTCCATTCCCTGGGCGGTCAGCATCCATACCGTAACGGCATTTCTGTACGCCGGCCTTCCGGGAAGAGGGTTCTGGTTGACGGCCATTCTCGCACCCCGGTTTCTCTCTTCGGCATTTGCAGCCGGACCGTCCCTGCTGATTCTTTTATGCCTGATTATCCGGAGGCTGACCACTTTCGATCCCGGAAAGGAACAGATCCAATCCCTGGCCAAAATCGTCACCTATGCCATTATCCTGAATGTGTTTTTCTTCCTCTGCGAAGTCTTTACGGTATTCTACAGCAGGATCCCCGAACATATGGACCATTTTAAATACCTGTTTACCGGACTTCATGGTCACGGTGTTCTGGTGCCCTGGATGTGGACTTCACTGGCATTGATGGTTCTTGCAATTATCCTCTTGGTCATTCCGGCAACCCGGAAAGACGAAGGTATTCTAGCCGTAGCGTGTGTGATGGTTTTCATCGGTACCTGGATCGATAAAGGATTGGGAATGATCTCCGGAGGATTTGTTCCGTCTCCCCTCCATCATGTGAATGAATACATCCCCACGGTTCCGGAACTGCTGATCTCACTGGGCGTATGGGCCACCGGTTTTTTCCTGATGACAGCACTGTTTAAGATGGCTGTCACCGTAAAGGAGGAAATCGCAGAATAGTACCTGTTTTTTAAACTTGTGAAAATAAAGGGGGACTATACAGAGGTCTCCCTTTTTTTATCTTTAGCGCTATGTCCTCAGGCTCTCATACAGCGCAATTCCCACGGCCGTGGATAGATTCAAACAGCGAATTTCATCGGTGATGGGGATATGATAGGTTGATGATCGAAATCTTTCCAGAATGGATTGAGATAACCCTTTTGTTTCAGAGCCGAAAATCAAAAACAAACGGTTGGGATTTGGCATTTCCCAATATGGTTCTTGTCCATTTTTGGTAAATACCGCAACCTCCTCCGGTGCGGGTGCCTTTTCTTCATGAAAGCGATCAAAATCTTCCCAAATCGATACCTGCACCCGATGCCAATAATCCAATCCGGCACGTTTTAACTCTTTATTGTCCAGTGAAAATCCCAGCGGTTTAATCAAATGCAAATAGGCGCCCGCACCCAGGCAGGTGCGTCCGATGTTTCCGGTATTCCATGGCACCTCCGGGGCCACCAGGACCACATGGCGTTCCGGACTATCTGTCGATCCTTTTTGATGCTGTGTTTTCAAACCTTAAGAACTCCGATTTTTCTTATGCGGTCATGCACAAAGCCCAAATTACTCACAGGAATAGGCTTTGGAGGTGATCC
>CAYSUA010000053.1:0-16754 GCA_964433795.1 uncultured Desulfobacteraceae bacterium
TTGCTCTAAAAATTAGGACAACCGTTTCTAAATATATTCGTGCGCCGGAGCTGCACCGGCGGTAATGTCCTTGCCGCGGGCTAAGCAGGCATCGCTTATCACAGAAACAAAGGGAGTCGGCAGAGTGTCTGCATGGAGCAGGTCGCATGTGTTTAGGATGGAAACCATGTGCCTGACGAAATAGGTTATCTGCTCCTTGAAAGCCGCAAAGACCTTTTCGTAACTATCCAGCTCTGAAGGCGTTCCGGTTTGCGGTCCCATCCGGACACCCGTCAACATGCAGACACCGTTATTGAGAGCGAGTTCGACGCATTTCGGTAAGTTAAACATGCAGCCGTTGGCCCACGTATATGAGTTGAAAACCGTAGCCGGTTCCACACAGCCACAAAGCGCGTAATCACGGGCTTCGTCGAGTGACACGCCTGTTGCGAGTAGTGCCGGAATAGAGGCCTGATCGAAAAAAATCGCTGGTTTACCCCCGCCCAGCTTGATCACATCCACAACCGCGCTGAGAAATTCGGTCGGCGTATCCTGGTGCACCCGGACGCCCAGGGAGGGTTGATCAAAACGAACCGTTCCATCGGCGATCAAACACATGTAAGACAGCTCATTGGTAGTGTCCACACCATCCGCATCGACCCCTCCCACAACCAGGTTCTGGGATAGGTTGTTGCCGGTACCAAAGGACATGTCGTCGAGACTTCGGTTATCCACTAATTTAATAATCTCGTAAAACTTGATCCAGAGGCAGTTGAGGAGCTCTTGGGCATGCTCACGCGTAATTCGTCCTTCCGCCAGATCCCGCCGGTAGTATTCATAAATATACCGATCGAATCGGCCGGGTGAGATGGCCAAACCGTCGGTATCGATTTGGATGATCAGGTGTATAAACCAGAAGGATTGCAGTGCTTCATAATAGGTTTCCGCCGGGCATGCCGGTATTCGCTCGCATATCCGGGCGATCTCCTGCAGTTCCTGGCGGCGTTGCGAATCCGTTTCAGCCGTTGCCATTTCCGAAGCTTTCCTTGCGTATCTCCGGCCAAAATCGGCTGCGGCCATACAGACGATCATAACCGCCTCATAGAAGTGGTTTTTTCGAGGGGCGTCAGGATCCGTAAAATCGAGCGCCGCTGCCAGATCCCGGACCTCTTCCCGGATGCCATCAAAACCGGATAGCAGGACCTTCGGGTAGTCCACCAGCAAATGCCCGATGGCGTTTCGAATAAAAAGGTTTGGTGAAAGCGGCGAACACTCGAACTCCAACACGTTCCTGGTTTCTTCCGGAAGACTAACGGACATCTGATGGTGAATCGTTTTCGGTTTCCAATATTGCAGCATTTGCAATAACTGCTCTCTGCCCTCGGAAAGTACCCGGACCCGTTTAAATCTGCGCCTGTCGAAGATATCCATTTCTTCTTCAACCCAAATTGCTCCGGTCTCCGGGAAAACGGGCACCCCTTTGACCTTTTCCGTCTGCTGACCCACGATAAGCTCCCCGTCGCGGATAAAGATGGTCATGTTTTCCAAAACATGCCGGAGTGCTTTTGCCCGACGAAGAATCTGGGGCTCTCCCTCCGTGCTTTGGTAAGACTCCGTGACCAAACAGGCACGTTCGTAACACATCACCTCATCGGTGGATAGTAGCTCTTCTCGCAGCGCCTGGACTCTTTCACTGGGTGTGAAATCTGTCATGATTATTTGCTCCCATTATTAACATTAGAAACGATTAAACGCTCGGAATTCGAACAAAGATCCAGCTATGTTTGGATTCAGACCAAAATTTTCTGAAATATTGCGAGCTCTTCAAGGCCCACCACAAGACCGTTCCCATCGGCCTTAATCAATCCAGCAAGACTATTTTGCTTTCGATACAATACAGCCCGGAATCGGTTTTTCGGGCCGGTTGTCCGGTCCGATGCTCATGCCGCACACATCACTGCCATCTTCAGGAAGCCCCTTTGCGATCAACTTGGCAAAAGGCACCACAAAGGGGCTGGTAATGAACCGGATAGAGGTACCGATGAGGCCGCCGGATTGAATCCCCATCTTAAAATCCGCAAATGTCCCTTTCACTGCCAGCGGTGTCGCAAGGCTGAAAAACTCCGGTTTTTTAGGAGTGGGTGCGACGACAAGATCGATGCGCTCTTTATTCAAATCGACCTTTCCCTCACCGCAGATTCGTATCTTGCTCGTATCGATCACAAAGGCATCCGGTTTTAGAATGCCATCTTTAACACTCCACCGGCAGGCGACACAGTTTATTTTTGAAGCCTGCCCTTTATCTTTTGATTCTGTAGAAGCGGTGATGGCGGCGATCAGGTTCACGGCCCAAAAGTCCAGAATACCGGCCTGAAGATTTTCGGGGGTTCCGGAGAAATCCACATATCCGCTGGCATTCGTCAGAAGCCCTTTCAAATCTTTTGCCTTAGACTTCAGGTTGACATCCAAATTCAATATCCCGCCCATGTTCGTATCGGGTCGAGCGCGTCTGGCCAAGATGCCGAAATCGAAGTTTTTCATCAGTATCTTAACAGTGGCGTCTGAAGACTCGACACCCGGTTTTAAGGATATGCCCAATGAAAAAGACCCGCCGGGAATATTGAGCTGCAAGGGTTCGATGGAAAAACGCCCCCCTTTCAAAGCGACGGCCATCAATCCGCTGCCGAGTTTGTCCTTTCCGGAAAGAACATTTTCCGCTTTAATCGTGATTTGGGCATCGAGTCCTGCAAGGAACTCCCGACTGAAAAGCTTTTTGATTCTCTCATCCTGAGATTTGGCAGCGTTACGAATTTTACCCGGCGCGGCCGCATCCTTTTTGAGATCGGCAGCCGGTTTTTTGGTTGTTTCGCCCTTGCTGCCACTTCCAAAAGACCAGGCTTTGAAGACAAAATCGTTGAGTTGAATCTGAGGCGCTGTCAGTTCCATGGAAGCCTTTGATCGGGCGCCTGCTTTTTCGATGAACATTTTCCCGGTTAAAATACTTTCAGCAACACGAACCTCCAGGTCGGAGAGGTCGATTCGACCCTTTCGCCCTGAAAGGTGAGCCTTGGCCCGATAAGATGTTAGGGGGGGAAGGTCGAGTTTCAGAAGCTCATTGAGGCTGTCCAAACGATCCCCCTGCACCGAGGCCTTGAGATCGATTTGACGCATACTTTGAGACAGGTCGAGCTCACCGGCCAGTTCGAAACGGGTCTTTGCAATGCTTATTTTGATTTCCGACCAGGACCGGTTCTCTTCCAGCAGTTCCTGAAGAGAGCCTGCTTTGACCGCAGCACTGAAAGGTTCTTTAAACAGCCGGCCCTGGATAGAGAGTGTAAACGGTTCTCCCACCAGCGCGGTCCCCTCGCATTGATCGATACGGATCTCAAGCGGCGCTTCCAAGCCGGGGCTTTCATATGAAACCGCGATGTCTTCTATGGAGAGTTTTTCGAGCACAAAGGCGTCGGAGGTGAGTGTTATCCGGTCTTTTGCAGATTTTTTTTCTTTGGGGGCATCCGTCGGCTGTTTTTCAGTCACATGCGGCGACCAGTTGATCGCCCCCTTTTCATTCTCCATGAGGGAAAGCGATACCCCCTTTACGGTAAACTCTCGAATATGGACATTCCATTTCAGCAGGGGCAATACCCCCACCGATACCTTGGCCGCTTTCATCACGGCAAAATCGCCGTCATCAAAATCTTTAGGGTTTCCGAGCCGCACCCCTTCGATCTGAAACGATGGCCATAAAGAAGTACTCACGATGATTTTGCCGTCGATGGCAACCCTGCGGCCCAGGGAGCGGGAAGCCGCCCATTCCAGCAGGTTTTTCTGACCGGTCAGGTCCACGGGAATTCTTACAAAGGTAAGAAACACAATAAGGCTCAGGACAAGGCCGATCATTCCGGCCATCATCCACATCAACCAACGAATAATCCTCGGTAACCGCATGAATTTATCTCCTGAGAACCATCTGGGGGCGCATTTAAATTATTAACGGTTTGCTTTGAATAATAAATATTTAAGATACGATGTCCCAAATTTTCATTGCAAGACGAATTGGGTAATACGATTGTTTATGAAGATATCAAAAGATCACTAGATCTGCAAAACTTAGTCGCGATTTTTTCAAAATGACATTGGTTTGTTTCCCATGGATGACGTATAGTATCATACTAATTTATGTCGGATTCGTTCAAATAAATTTCCTTGACAATTTTTTCATCCTGGGGTTTCTGGTACCTGAAACATCCAGCGAGTGAGCATAGGGAGTAGGGCATGAGATGGAAATGATACGGAAGTGCAAGCAATCAGAATTCGAGATAATTCATGAGATCATCAATGATGGGGCTCAGGCATACAAAGGTGTCATACCCGCAGATCGATGGCATGAACCCTATATGTCCCAAGAGGAACTCAAACAAGAAATTGTGGATGGGGTTGTTTTCTGGGGATTTGAAGCCGATCGGGAACTATCCGGTGTCATGGGCATTCAGGACAAAGGCGATGTCAATCTCATCCGGCACGCATATGTCAGGACCCGCGCGCGGAAGCAAGGCATCGGGACTCAACTTCTGAAACACCTGGAATCGATTGACGGTAAACCCATTCTGATCGGAACGTGGGCAGATGCAATCTGGGCCATAGCGTTTTATCAAAAAAACGGATATCGAGTCGTAACGGAAACAGAGAAAAATAGGCTTCTCAGAATGTATTGGAGTATCTCAGAACAACAAGTTGAAACATCTGTTGTCCTGGCCGACAAAAGATGGGTGGATACCCAATCATAGGATAATAACACCCTGGCCCGCTGCGGCGGATGCTATGTGGTGTGGGGGTTGGGGGAGAGAAACCCCTGGCTGCCCGGTTGGCGGTTCTTGTAGTGATTCCAGTCCGGATCCATCAGCCCAGCGCCACATCGAGGATCATCATCACCGAAAACCCTGCCATGGTTGCCATGGTTACAAGATCAATGTTTGCTTCGTTCCGTTGAGATTCCGGGATCAGTTCTTCCACCACAACGAAAATCATTGCCCCGGCAGCAAAGCAAAGAGCATAGGGCAGAATGTTTTGCATATGTAGAACAAATGCTGCTCCGAGCACGCCGGCAATTGGTTCAACCAGACCGGACGCCTGCCCCATAAGGAAGCTCTTCGTCTGTCCCATTCCTTCTCTCCTCAACGGTAACGATACCGCTGCGCCTTCTGGAAAATTCTGGAGGCCAATTCCGATTGCCAACGCTATGGCGCCGCCAATCGTAGCAGAAGAAAGATTGGCTGCCACAGCCCCGAAAGCAACGCCGACCGCAAGACCTTCGGGGATATTATGAAGTGTGATCGCAAGTACCAGCAGTGTGCTTCGCTGCCAGGATGTCTTTATCCCCTCACTTTGTCCGATAGCCAAGCCTAGATGAAGATGCGGCAGTAAGCGATCCGTCAGTCTCATAAAAAGCCCACCAGCCATGAATCCGATTGCGGCTGTCAACCAAGGGATATGACCAATTTGCTGGGCCATTTCAATTCCCGGTGCGAGCAGTGACCAGAAGCTTGCTGCAATCATGACGCCGGCGGCGAAACCGAGCATGGAATCCATGAGTTTGGGTTTTACCGTCTTTGTGAAGAAGACGAGTGCAGCTCCTGCCGCGGTCACACCCCATGTAAAGAGAGTAGCCATAAGCGCCTGCGTGATTGGACTGTATTGCTGAATGAAGTCGATCATCTTATGTCCTTTCTTCAACGCCCGGCTCAGCGGGAATCCGCCGGAGCGTAATTGTTTTGCGAGCCCTTGGTCAGTTCCTCTCTCCGTCCATTCACTATTATAGTTGCAACTGCCTCATATAGATACGCGTTGATCTACTTGAGAGTTCATACCCATCTACAATTCTTTTTCCATCCATATTTTTCATAGCAGCCGTTGTGATCAGTAATCAGATAAATGGCAGCATATCCACCCTTCCTTGCGTCTTTTTCGGCATATTTCATGAGACGGTCGCCTAAGGCATGGCCTCGTTCTCCTCGCGATCTTTTCCCAGCGCGTCCCAGTTTGCCGGCAGCTTGACGGCTTTGGTCACGAAAGCGTTGTACATGGTGTAAAAAGTCATCGTCTTGTTTCTGGTCGGGTCCCCGCATACCAAAATAGGGAGCTGTTCAGGCTTTGGCACCACTGGAATGGTTACATCTTCTCCCTCCTCGACTTTGGGAAACCACGTCGGCAATTTGTCCTTCTCTATAAGCCGCTCCGTAAGTTTGCCGCTTTTGAGGTAGTCGCGGTGTGTTTCCCGCTGCCCTTCATGGGAGCCATAGTAGGACTCAAAATCAACTTCAGCCAGACTGTACCTTGCATTCTTCCACACAGCGTTTTGCACATCCTGTTTTGAATAACCGCCTTCGGCGAAAGTTCTGGCAACACTTGGCGTCATAAAGACAGTAAACACCAATCTCGGGGAGTCTTGACGCATTGCGCTGTGGTTGGGACTGCCGGCGCGCGCTACATCGTAGGCCAGCAGTTGCGCAAGGCGCTCGGGCTCAGACGTGGTAGGGTACATTTGGTACCCCCATTTCGCTGTTCCGCACACACTCACGGTACTCGCATCCGCGTCGAAACCTTCATCCACGTGGTAGGGCTTCCAGCCCATCTCATAAAGCGATTCCTCATTCTCCGCAAAAACGGGGGGCAGAATGTACCCGAAGGTTCCCATGTACACTTCCCCCGGCCTGTGACCCGCGAGGTTATGCCTGATCAGGCCCATGGCGCGGCCAATGACCGTGTTGGCACCTCGGGAAACAAGCCCGATGCCGTTTTGGATGCCCAATCGTTTGGCAATGGGGCCATTCACTACAAAAAACATGTTCCATCCGCCCGTACTGCCAAGCTGTTCCAGGTTGTAGAACGGTTCACCCATCGCCTCCACGGCCGCTATCAGCACCGGCATATGCTCGGGGCGACATCCGGCCATCACCCCGTTCACAGCAATATTCCACGGGGTAACCCGTACGGATGACGGGTGCAATACGGCCACTTCCTGATCGGGAGCGAGAGGCGTATATTTCAGGAATTTTTCAACCCTCCCTATGGTAGGGGGAATCATGGCGAGCCCGTCGGTCCACCAATTCGAAAAGAAGTGTTTATTCACCTCCTCGAGGGTGCCTTTGAATACGATCTCGCTAGACGGTGCCGCTCCGGCTTGCGCTTCCTTCTTCTCTATCGGTTTGGTTAACGCCTCGATGATATGGTTCAGGGTCTTTTCCTCAAAGCTTCTGTTTATCGTATCTACCGAATCGAGGCTGATTGTACTGGGATATTCGGCATGTCGCAGGTCGGGCACCCCTTCTGCGATTCCTGTGCTTGTAACAAGATCCAGAAAACTGGTTGCAGCAACGGTTACGGAAGGAATGCCGAGTTTTTCCGCTTCTATGGCCGGCCGCGCCGCGGCCGGTGTGCAAGTCCCTCAAGCACCGTTTCCGGTTATCACCGCGTCGCAGCCCTTTTCCTTCAGTTCAGCCCGCAAGGCTGCCAATGTTTTTTCTTTCTTTTCCGGGTGAAGCGAAGCAATCGTATACAAAGAAAACTCGGTATACGGAATCAGCTTAACGGTGGGATATCGTTCCCGTAGCATTTTCTCGATGATGGGAAAACTCTCGTCCCCTCTGAAACCCCCATTCCACAGCTCACCAATTGTTTTGCCCTCCAGGGTATCCAGGCGGGGGGCCATTGTGATCATCTCAACAACCGGTTCGCCCAGAGGGCTCACCACCTCGTACACCTCATTTTCAGCAGCCACAGACGAAATCATATTCTTCCTCCTTGTTTAAAAAATCACTTCCGAATCCTTCCAATACATTCCTCATCAGCGGAAAATGAAAGATTCAATCTCCTTGACAGTTCGGTCATGCTGATACCGAGCTCCCGAACGGCCCGGAAGCACAGCAAACTTCAAGCGGCAATACGCTTGTGCACTATTCCGACTTTCCAGATTTCAGAAGGCTCAGTTTTCATTAGAGCGCACACCCGATCTGTATCATCGAGAAAGACTTTACGCCGTTCGATTCCTCGAATGATGATGTGAAGGAGCGACCCGGGTGCATCTATTCGGGATATCCGCAGCATAACAGTCTAATAGCACTAAAATAGCAATGGGTTCAATGTTGATAACTGCAAATGTGTAGGGCATCCCCAATATCGCCCGCAGCTAGGACAATAATGCAAGTATAATGTCATCGCGGAATCCATTAATGTCCTTTGGATTATGATGAACAAATCGTACGCAAATATGCTATATATAAACAACGGGTGTCAATGAATTGACAATCATGAATAAGCATATAAAACCACATTATAGTTTTGTCGTTTTAATACTACGTCATGTACTCTAAAACCATTGGATACTATGCAGCTTTTGTTGCATTCGGATTGATTTCAGCAGCATTAGGTCCTTCCCTGCCAAACTTAGCTGAAAAAACCCACACCGATCTTAGTCAAATCAGCTTGCTTTTTACCGCTCATTCTCTGGGATTTCTACTCGGGGTTTTTCTGGGAGGACAAATCTTTGATAATGTTCCGGGACACCCGTCGATGACTGTGGCGCTTGTCGGCCTTGCTACGGTAGCAGCCCTGATACCGCTCGTGCCGCTGTTGTGGCTTTTGGCTTTCTTGCTTCTTATTGCAGGAATTTCCATAGGCATTATTGAAGTAGGGGGGAACACCCTTTTAGTATGGATACATAGATATAATATAGGTCCCTGGATGAACGGGTTGCATTTTTTCTTTGGTGCCGGTGCATTCCTTTCTCCAATGATCATCACACATGTAATCAATGTAACCGGTGATATAAAATGGGGGTTTTGGATATTTACCATGATCATCCTGTTTCCAGCGGGATGGCTGCTATGCTTGCCAAGTCCTTCAATCCAGGGGACTTTTGAAGATGACCAGGAAAATCATTTTAATTATCTTCTGGTGATTCCTATTTCTGTAATTTTTTTATTGTATGTTGGTGCAGAAATCAGCTTTGGTGGATGGATATATACCTATACCGTGACAGTTCATCCTGGACTAGGAGCAACAGCAGGCTACTTGACGGCTGGATTTTGGGGAGCGCTTACCGTTGGGCGCCTACTTGCTATTCCAGTCTCAATGCACTTTACACCACGTGCTATCCTATTAATAAATTTTATAGGATGTCTTGTGAGCATTAGTGTCATCTTGAAATGGTCAAATTTAATTGTCGCAGTGTGGGCGGGAACTCTTGGAACAGGGATTTCAATGGCTTCAATTTTTCCGACATTGCTTGTCTTCGCCGAACGCCGGATGAAAATAAGCGGCAAGACCAACGGATGGTTTTTTACTGGAGCAGGATTAGGTGGGATGACGCTGCCTTGGATAATCGGGCAAATATTTGAAACGGTTGGGCCTCATTCAACAATGGTGACCATAATGATTGATTTACTGATTGCCCTGGGAATTTTAATTAGTATTGTATATTTTTACCAACCCCGATTTGATTTGCCACCCCAATAAATATGGAGTTGCCCGAAAATAATCGAAGCTATGTTTAGAGAAGAATCGAAAAATCCAATAAACGGAAAACCCATTAGGGCCAGGTCCTCATTTTTCACTTTTCAATAATTCCTGTCAAGATGCGACCTATTTCTTCCTACGCGATTATCGAGTGTTTTACACAAGCTGTTTGTTTTTGCTTACATCTCCCAATTGCGGGCCATGAACTTGAGTTTCGACATCTCGTCGAATCCAAGTCGCCGGTAGAAGTCATCCGCATCACCGGTCCAGAGGACTTGTCTAAGAGGAGTTACCTCTGGATGCTCACAAATGCATTGTAATAGCCATTTCCCGAGCCCCTGACCTCTAAAATCCTCCCTTATGATCATGTCGAGAATAATTGCATAAGCCATCGCATCCGTAAGGACCCGAGCGAATCCGATCTGTTCTTCACCATTTAAAAGACTGAAGCATAATGAATTTTCAACAGACTTCTCAACATCTTCCCGGGAACGGTTCTTTGCCCAATATGAACGACTGAGCATATCGTGCAGGATGTCAATACTTACCGTCTTCTTTTCTGATGAAATCTTGAAATTGTCTTTCTTCCAAATCATTACTGAAAACCCCCCAGAGTCGCACCTTCACTTCGAAGAAATAATGTTTAAGGTCCCATTCGTTCCCAAAAATCGCTTGTTGATATGATTTCAGTAGGATAGATACGTATAGCACTTTATGAATTTAAAATGAAAGCCTTCCGATAAACCGATCCTTTGATTTCCCGTACATTTTTTCATTGTTAAAACCTCGACAGATCAATGAGTGCAATACTACTTTTTTAGTTGGTCCAGGTCGATAGGCAGGGCAGGGCGCCGGGCCTCCTCCGTTCCGAAAAAGCTTTCGAGTTCGGCCTTGTCCAGCACTTTGGCGTACTCGTCCACAAGGTAACCAGCCAGCCCCTGTGCGTCTCGGGCCAGGCTCTTTGCGAAAAACCTCCTCAGGAGGTACTTGAAGATTAGTTTGAGGCGCTTCCTTTCGACTCGCTGCTGTACGGCCCACAGGGCCTCGCGCCGTTGGGACGGGAAGTTGCACCCCAAGCGGTGATCGATAGCGAGATCCAGCTCCTGTCGCCGGATCCGCCTATCCTGTTCCTGGGTGAGTTCCGTAGGCAGGTCGCTGTGGAGTCTTATTATCCTTTTGTCGTACTCCTCGTCTGTAAGGCGAGGACCGTGATCAATATCTTTGCTCATGGACTCTATGTTTACGATGCAGAGAGTGCCCTGCTACTTGACACCGAAGACCTTCTTGACGATTTTCGGGTCTGCCAGAATAACATGGTCGCCAACCTTTAAGTCGAAAATCGTTTCATACTGTTCTGGCTTCATGATACTGGCCATCTCGTCCTGAAACTCGATGGTCGTCTTGTTGAAGGCGTCTACGAATTCCTGAGCCACCATCTCATCTTTAGTAAAGGCGGTCTCGGCTTTTATTTGCACCTTTTCGATCTTTCTTCGTACCTGCTTTAGCTTGCTCGAAAGCGCCTTGTCGAGCATGGGTCCGAGGTGAAACTCCGCCATGTGCATGAATAGCTCGACATGGAAGGTCTCGGCCTCAGCAGGGACGATAGTCTTTGCCCTCATCATCTTCGCCGCTTTACCGTATAAGCCAATGACACCCTTAATATAGTGCCAGTCGAGTTTGTCTGCCTCAGTCAGGGCCGGGGAAGCTTTCTTCCTGGCCTTTGAGGGATTCCCTTGCGCTTCAGCGCATACTGGCAGGTCGCCGGTCACGTCTTTATATTGGAAAAAGGGCGATTTGCAGAGCCAGTACCCCACCCTACCGTACGTGCCGAACAGTGCCTCGGAGATGCTGTAGCCACGTGCGCCCCTGACCGTAATTCCTGCCGGCAGGAGTATGCGATTGGCCGCCTGATGGCATACGCCGTTTATGAGGTAACATTTGATGCCCGCCTTTTCGTCGAGCTTTGCGATTTTGTCGGCCCGTTGGGTGCTACCCGTGTTTCGGCGCAACACATTGCCGCCGCTTTTGCCTCCCCAACAGCTCCAAGCTTTCTTGCCCGTACCACACTTTACGTAGGTGTGGTCTGCCTGGTTCGCAAATAACGGAGTCGGATAGACCATTGCAATGAGGGTTCCCATTGTTATTTTCTCCTTTTTTTATGGTTTGAAATAGCGGGACATTTTTGAGTATTTTATTAACTTCTATAATCACGCTAACGGCTTAATTATACGTTAATATTTCTGGTATAGTATGCTGTATGAAATAGAATATCAAACCATATGACAGATCAGCCAGATTGGCGCTGCTAATACAACCCGGATTTTTTAATTACACCGCTTCCATTGTGGAAGGAGGCTTCGTCGCGATATTGTACGTGACGCTGACGATGCCGGGTACCTCACGAATTATGTCGTTGGCAAGTTTTTCAAGCGTTTCGAACGGGAGACGTGTCGGTGTCGCGGTCCGTGCGTCGATGCTCTCCCAGCAGCGTACCTCGATCTGCTGGCCGAAATCTCGCTTGCCGTCGCGCATGCCGGTCACGCGATCTTCGTGAAGAATTCCCATGTACTGGAAAGCGCCGGTGTCTTTCAGCAACCGTTCCACAATGACGGTTGCTTTGCGGACGGTCTCGATGCGCTCTGGGGTTGCTTCTCCTATCACACGCGCAGAAAGCGCCGGACCCGGGAAGGGAATGCGCTCAAACAGTTCGGCAGGAAGACCAAGCGCTTTACCGATAATTCTGACGCTGTCTTTGCGAAGCTGTATCAGCGGCTCAATAATCTGATAGCCGAAGACTTTTTCTGGATCAATGCCAAGCTGTTCGAAGACATTGTGTTGTCGCTTGATCCCTGCAACGGTTTCATCCACGTCTGTCAGAATTGTTCCCTGAAGCAGATGTTTGGCGCCACTTTCTTTTACAATGCGTCCGAAGACAGTCCTGTAAAAGGTCTGTGTAATCGCTTCCCGCTTTTCTTCCGGGTCCGTGATGCCCTTGAGTGCCGAAAAAAACTCTTGCCTGGCATCGACGACTTCGACAGTAACACCGAGTTCTCTGAAAAAACCAACGACCTGTTCGGGTTCTCCTTCGCGCATGAGACCGTTTTCAATGAAGACGGTTTTCAGCCGATTTCCCAGGGCACGATGCCCAAGCATGGTCACGGTGGACGAATCGACGCCTCCCGAGAGAGCGTTTATCGCCATCCCTTCTTTGACAGCGGCTTTGATATCGCCAACCTTTTCATGTATGAATTGTTCGGTGTTCAGTTCTTGGGCAGTGATTTCCTTGATCATGCGGCACCCTCCTTTTAATGGTGAACTTTCAATCCGTTGGACTCCAAATATTTTTTAACTTCCCTGATACTCAAAATGCTAAAAAGGAAAATAGACGCAGCCAGCACAATCTCTGCGACCCCTCTCTTTAAAAGATGTGTTCTTGTCTTACCATATAATCTAATATACGTTCCCTATCCCTTCCCTAAACGGTTCAAGGGACGTGGTCCGAGGGTTCGATGGGGAGAATTGTGGGCTTCTGGACCGGTTCCATGATGCAGTGGATCGGCGGGATATCGATGTAGTTGAAACCGCCCGCATTTTCTCCCGGAACCAAGAAATGACCGCTCTGGACGCTCTGAAATCCCTGCTTACGGAATTTTTCGGAAACCCCGTCCACGTCGTCACAGAGAAACTTGAGGTGATGGATAGCCCCCTCGTATTCACCGGCAGCATCCGCCCAGTCCGAATAGACGGATGGCCCGATTACACCTTGTAGCAGTTCAAGCTCCATATCACCCGGGTAGGCATGGCCCAGTTTCTCCCTTCCCCAGGACAGTTCGCCGTAGTATTTTCTATCGTAGAGCATGAAGTTACCCCATTCTCGGATCTCCCACGGGCCGACGGCAAAGAGGTACCAGTAGTTCAGCGCTGTCTCATAAATATCCCGAACCGCGATACCGATCTGTTTAATTCCCGGTATTTTAATTTCGGCAGGGCTCTCGGCGCCAGAGTCTTCAGGGAAAAGTACGGCTCCTTCAAGGACACGAGCGGGCCAGTCGCCGGCTTTGACGATGGTCTTTAAGGGCAGCCGCATATCAAAATAACTGAAATAATCTTCTGGATCAGCTCCGAACTGGCCGTTCTGAATGCTTGGGAAACCCTGATGGGCCATCTCTTTTTCAATGGTTTTTGCATCCATACCGGCGGCCACGATGTTGATGTGGTGAAGCCCCTCGCCGATCTCTTCAAGCCTATCTGTGAAAATGGACTCCCCTTCAAGGGGCTCTATCAACTCGATTCCAACTGGTTCCGTATGGGCGATGGCCACCTTGAATCGACCCGAAGTCGGTTTGCCCCGGTATTTCAGGCCTGACATCTCGGAGGAACCGCACTCGAAAATCGACCAGGGACCGACGCCCAGGATGTTCCAGAATGCCGCCACGGTGTTTTGCACATCCTTGCAAACGACTCCCACCTGCGGAATATTCGTGACCTTGACTTTGGCAGGGCTTGACCCAGGCATAGCTGAAATCCTCTCTTTCCACTTTTAATATGACCACCAAAAGCATCTTAATTATTAGCTGTTTTAATCGAATAATTTATAATAAAGATGCGACCCCCATGTCTTCCTGAATCTTTTATGCACGACGCGTGAGGCATCCCCGCACCTGAATTTGCCGGATGCCTTCTATAAACTTTTCGGAAAGGACGCTTGACACCGAATGTGCATATACTTCCACATCCGGGGCCATTCCCCATATCCGGCCGTCATGCAAATAGGCGGCAAAATGGGCGACCCCATTTTGATAGACATTATTAAAAAGCAATACAGTTCAACAAACACCAAATTGGCAAAAAACAAAACCGCCCCAGCTTTTTCAGTCAGAGTTAATCCGATTGTTATGTCTTTTTAAAGTGTTTCGGGGTACAAAATCGAGTTCCAATTTAAACCCAACTGCCTTGGCATACTCTTCTATTGTTGATAGCTTTGGCGATATTTTTGAATTTACATTCTCAAGACGAGAAATATTACTTTTCTGTGTATGTAGTCTCTTGGCAAGCTCCTCTTGGGTTAAACCAGCTTTCTTGCGAAGACCAATTAATTTTTTCCTAAGATGATAAGCCGCAGATAATGATTCATATTCTGTCCTTACGTCTGGATCACTTAATGCTTTCTTTTTAAAATCATGGAATGTGGGACGAGTCATGGTTGTTTCACCTCCTTCATCCGTTTTCTTGCCAAATCTATTTCTTTCTTGGGTGTTTTCTGGGATTTTTTAATGAATGAATGAAGAATGATAATCTCCTGGCCTTTGATTGTACAAAATAAAGAACGCCCAATGCCTTCCTTTCCTTTTGCTCTAATTTCAAAAAGTCCGTCTCCCATTGAGTCAGTGTAAGGTTTGCCCAGTGCAGGGCCGTATTCCTCCATCATTTCAACAATATGCAAAAAATTGGCTAATATTCCTTTTGGGAATGATAGCGTCTTCTTTTCAATCTTTTCGTTATAAAATGTGACGAGCCAATTCATTAGAATATGTTATCACGTACGATAACTTTGTCAATAAATAAATATTTTTCAGGAAGGGGAATGGGGAATGGGGGTCGGGCCTAATGCCGTTAACTTAACAGATATACCCCGTCCCTTCTGTTTTTTTAGGGTTTCCGGTCGAGACGGTAAAGAGGGGACTGCTTTCGTTGCTTTAGGTTTACGTCCCGGACGCTTGCGCTCCAAACCACGGCTCTTTCTTCGGTACTGCTGCCGATCCCGTGGAAATTGTCGATTTGGCTTGATCTTCACACGATATTTTGCACAGCACGTTACAAATGCTGTCCAAATAGAAGTCCAGCGATTTTGTTCAGCAGTGGACAGTAAGAGTTTGAAAAACAAACGCGTTTCGGTGAGCGCACGTGCAAAGCTGAGTTGGCCGACAGAGACTTTGGCTAAATGACTAGCTTCGAGCATGGCGATGCGGATCAGGCACACAACAATCATGTGCACAAGCAGTTCCTGATGAAAGGAGGTTGGCGTGCGACAATGCCAGCAGGTGGCCTGCATGGTGTGTTTAAAATCACGATAGAACGTCTCGATATCCCAGCGCATGTGATAGAGATTAGCCAGTTCTGAAGCCGGAAACAGACTCGGATCCAGCAGCGAGGTAACCAGACGGCGTCGGCGAAACCCATTACGATAAACGAAGAGCACCCGGACGATGAGAGTTGTATGGTCGTGGGAGTCCTTGATTTGGCATAGATAATCGCCTTGGCCGAGAATACGTAAGGCTTTAGGGCGATTGTTTGATTTAGCAGGAATGAGGAAGTGGGCATGCCGGCAGAGAATTTTGATGAAGGTAGCGCAGTAGTAGAAGCCTGAGTCGATCAGAAGTAGATCACCTTTTTTGAGCGCCCGGATAAGCTTGAGGATGAGTTTGTGTTCGGAGGTGCAGACCTTGTTGAAGACGAAGCGCACAGGTGCCCGGCTGATCAGGTCAAACAGGCAGCAGAGCTCCACGGCAATCGGGCCCAATCCCTGCTGGCCCTTGTGTGCGCCGAAGCGCTTGTAAAGAGATGGAGACTCCGGTAAAGCCAGAGTTGTCTTGTCGGCGGCAATTAGACGTAAACCATGCCAACGGTGTCGCTGATGGTTGCAGGCGGTTTGCAATTGCGATACCAATGCGCCATGCAACCATGATAGGGCGCTGAGGGGAAAAACGTGCACGAGCCTTACAGAAAGCGGCCACGGAAACAGAGAATTGGATGCCAAGCTGTCCGGTAGCCAGGCGCAGGATCTCATGCAGGCTGGATCGTTGGGTATCCAACGAGACGGCCAACATCAGCCACAGAGTTTGCAATGTTGCCAACTTACGGCGCCGGTGCCATTCTTTTTTTTTCCGTCGTCGAGTTTCCACAGTCGCCACAAGAGCTGGGTCGAGCCAGTGAGCCAGCATCTGCAGATCAGGTTGTTTCATGATGATCCTCCTTGGAATCAATGAGAGTGAAAGTGGCCGGAGCGCTCTGGCGCAGCAGAATACCCCGCCGGGCTTTTTTAGCCAAGGCACTGGACAGCGTGTCGCGGTCAGTGAGCCGTCCGAAGCGCTGTTGCAAAAGTTGCGCAAGTTCATTGACGTGCAGAGGTTTGCCTTCTTCAGTCAGTATTTTAAGACACAGATCAACGAGAGACTGACGTCTTTTTCCACGCCTATGTGCAAGGACAGGCTCGCTGTCAGGCTTTCCTTGAAGCTGCCGTATAGCTCTAAGCTGGTATTCAA
>CAYSUA010000054.1:0-16733 GCA_964433795.1 uncultured Desulfobacteraceae bacterium
GTAAAATGACAGAGGTGGCAGGATGCCTTAGTAACCTCGAATTTCTTTTTCTCGGTTTCGTGCTGGTGGCAGGAAACGCAGTTCAGCTTCATCCCCTCGATCTGATTCTTTTCCTCAAAATGGGGTTTATGGGTAAACACCACCTTATCAGTAAACTGGATTTTCTTTGTCTTGAATTCATCCTTGGGATTGCCGTGGCAATTAGCGGTCATACAGCTCGCATCGACGATTTTGGGTCTTGTCATCACCGTCTCCCCACCCAGCTTGACATAGGAGAACCGCTCGGGTGGCGCCTTTGGAATGTGGACTTTCCGGGGTTTTGTCCCCACCGTGCCGGAGCCGCTCGACCCTTCAATCTTTGGGGGAGGATAATGGCATTCCACGCAACCGACTTCCTTGTGTCTCCCTTTCTTCCATAGCTCGTGCCCTTTCTTGACCACATCCGGGTAAGTCAGAATATGGCAGTAGCCGCAGAAGAATTGTGGTTTCGGTATTTCGGGTTGAGGGAGTTCGGTCTGAAGCGTATCGGGCTGGCCGATGCCGAGGGCCGGAGAAATCAAAACAACGGATACCATTCCCAAGGCTACCGCAATTAATCCAAGAAAACTCAAATTTCCTTTAGTCATGATACTCTTCCTCGTCTTGATCATCTTGATAAATACTCCTAATCCAATAAAAAGGTTCGTCCGGATCAACCATTTAATCCTTTTTCGAAGCCAAACGCCAGCCTAATGGCAGTTGCTTGAAACGACCCCCGAATTCAATGGGGTCTCCCTTGTAACCGAGTTTCTTGAAGTCCACATAGTTGGTGGCAAGAATCATATCCGGGGTGGCCCGACCCTTGCCGTGGGCAAATTTGAAGTCGATGCCCTTAAAAGCGAGTGCCTTGAAATCTATCTCGCGTTTGTCTTGATGACAGCGCCCGCACGATCGATCGGTCTTTAGGCTTGAATGGCACTGGACACAGGATATGGCAAAATTTTTGGCCATGACCTCGTGGGTCAGGCCCAAATACATCTTGGTCTTTACCCATTTGTGTTTTCCACTGTAGGACAGTCCGGCAGCCTCCATACCGTCAGCAAAGGCTTTTTGCCAGTTCAGTGTCTCCCAGTAGCCATCGGAGCCGTACAGATGCGGCACGAGAAGGTAATTGTGCTCTGAATCAGCAGCCTGTATGCCATCCATGGTTTTGAAGGGATAGATTCTCGAATTGGGATCATTTATATCACCCACCGGTGATGAGATCAACGTCGTCCCAACAGTGTTGATTTTGTCTCCCAATAGGTAGCGCCTGACCTTGCCGTTGTACCAGGCGTAGTCGGGCTTGACGGATGTCTCCCAGGTAAAGTCGCCATATTTCCAGTTATAATCCGGCATACCGTGGTCATTCTTCTTGACCGTTCGCTTTTTATCCCCCGCGGTGGACCAATCCCAGAAGGTCTTGGTGGGGTTATACTTTGCATACAGGGGGTTGTGGCAGGTCATGCAGGCCAGGTGCTCGGCATGGCGATTGAGATGATGATTTAAAAGTTCCTTGCCCTGGTGCGGGACTGCGGTGTGACAATCCTCGCAAGACCGGCTCCCTTCGGCCACCGGAATGGATAAACTGCGGCCGGCAATTTTGTGATTTCGAGTTTTGTGGCATTCATGACACTCGAAGCCGAGTCCCCCCATATGGATGTCACTGCTTCTGGAGTGAAAATCGAGAGACGGATTAAGCCTACCGTGCTTGACCGGATCTTCGCCACTGCCTGAATAATGGCACTCACCGCAAGTCCTGCGGCTGGGCTTGCCCGCATTCTTGGCCACCATGACCAGGTCCACGTTAGTATAAGGCATACCCGCTCCCAGAGGATCTTTTTTATAGGTTCCAGTGGTATCATGGCATATGAGGCAGTCAATCTTGGTTTTGTCCGTAAAGTCGAAGGAAGCATCCTTCCATCCGTAACCGGCATGGCAGCTTGTGCAGCGGGGCCAGTTACTGGTCACGTTTATGAGGAAGTTGTTAACGGTTTTGGTAGCCTTGCCCAGATCGATCCGCTTCTCCTCCCCCTCGGTAAATGCCGATGGTCCTTTCCACAACCAGTGTGTACTGGTTAGCATCTCTTCAGCCTGCGCATCGTGACAGCGGAGGCACTCTTTGGTCACCTCCGTGGGCTCGGGTTTCCCTGAGAGCTTGACCAGATTGTGGTGGATCGGGCCATTCTTTTCATGGCAGTCGTTGCAGCCCACCGGCCCCTTGTCCCATTTCTGGTGACAAGCCATGCACTGCCGATGGTGCGCGGCCTTAAGCCCGATTCTCCCGGGCAGCTCAAGGTTGAAACTGGCCTGGTGACAAGCGGAACATCTTGTGGCTTCCGAGGCTTTAGGATCCGCCGGCCGGTAGTGATGGCAGATGATGCAGTCCCTGAGAAGCGTTGCATGCTTTTTATGCATAAATCTAACGATTCCATAAAGATTTTCTTCTCTCCGGATTATCGGGTTGTTTAGGAGGAAATAGTTGAATTCCATGTCTTTGAGATTCAGTGTTTTAACGCCCAGGCGGGCCCGTCTCTGGGACAGGGTTTCCTGAAACACCTCTTTGACAAGGGGAACCAATTCAGCGGATCGTTGTTCGGCTGCGCTTTGACGAGCCTCCCAAGGCAGCGGGATGAATGGAGAAATCGAAGGACCCGTGGTCGAAACCGAGTCATCAATTAGGGTTTTGCTTTTGTACACGGTTACAACAAGGGTTGAATATATGTATAGCGCTGTTGCCGCCAACATCACCAAAAAAATCAGTATGCCTAACCTGTCGGGTTTACTCTTCAAGCTCATGAGGATACCTCCTGGTTCCGAGAGCTGAGTACCGGCAAATAGGAGACAGCGATTCTGTAAAGAAATATAAGGGTGGAAATCAATCCCGCGGTGATTGCCATTTCACCAATAGACGGGAAATAGGATGTTTCAGCATATGGGGGCTGAAAACCCACCAGAAAAACATTTACCCGGTTTAGGGCAACTCCCCCCACGATAAGGATAGAGACAATAAAAAGAGCCCGCCTGGAATATCTCAATCCCGGGATAAGGAGCAGGAACCAGGGTATGATAACCCCGACGGCCATTTCCGCTATGAATGCAATGCTTTGGTCCGAACCGTCCAGAAGGTAGACATAGGTTTTCCGGGCTATCATGTCGCCTATTTTCAGACCCATATAGATTCCTAGCAAGAAAATGGTGATCCGGGTAATTGGAGATAAAATATCCATTTCCCCGTCCAGTCCCAGGCAGCTCGTAGCCATTGTGGTTTCAAATACAACCATAGGGTAACCCACGGCGATGGCCGACGTGAGAAAGAGTAGGGGCAGAATCGGGGTATACCAGAGGGGATGCAGCTTTGTTGGAGCGATGAGCATGAGCGATCCCAGCCCCGACTGGTGCATACAGGACAGTACAACACCGGCAATGATAAAAATCCACATGACCTTGCTCAGTATCCGATCCGCCAGCCCCAAAAATCCTTCAATTGCATTGTCGAATATCGATAAGCGTCCCGGCAGGGATACCTTTCCTTTGAGATGCTCCACGATGATCGGAATGAATTCGATGTACAGCACATGCAGATAGATCATCACGCACATGGCCACCTCAAAGAGAACCGAGTCTCCCTGCCAGTAGACAGCCGGATGCCAGATCGCCCAGGAGCGCCCGATATCAATAACAAGGCCCAATGATACAAAGGTATAACCGAGCATGGCGGTCAAAAGAGCCGGTCTGGTTATAGCCTCATAATGGTGCCGCCCGAAGATGTGGGATAGAGCGGCGGTGGTAAATCCCCCCGCAGCCAAAGCAACACCGGTGGCCACATCGATTCCGATCCACAAGCCCCAGGGATGAGCATTGTCCAGGTTCGTCACCGCCTCAAGTCCGCCTTTATACCGCGCAATGATAAAAAGTAATCCGGTTACCATGATAGACACCAGGACCAGCGTCCCTGGAGTCCATAACTTCACCGCAATCGGTGCAGGCTTGGCATGCGGGCTCATAAATCGTCCTCCTTTCCGTCGTGCATAGAGCCGCCCGCGATCTGTTTGCGGTTGAAGGCCCACATGAAGCCTCCCAGAATCGCGAACAGACTCATCGGCGCCCACAGATAGCTGAACAACCCGTGTTGAATGGTTTCTGTGAGATGGGGCATGGGACGGGTCGGTAGGTCCAGAAAACGCAGCTTCTCGAAGGGCTCCCCGGAGATGTAGAGCCAGGAAGTGCCGCCCACCTCGTGTTCCCCATAAACTCGATCCAAATACCGGCTCGGATCATTCTTGATCCTCTGACGCGCCACATTAATGAGCTGGCTGCGCTTGCCGAAACCGATCGCTTCAACCGGGCAAATGGTTGCACATCCCGGTTTCCCGCCGATCCTGCTAATTCGTTCATAGCAGAAGGTACATTTGCGCACTTCTGGGGTGAGTGGATCATGATAGTCATAGGCTGGAATCTGAAAAGGACAGGCGACCAGGCAGTAGCGACATCCCATGCACTTGGAAGCGTTATAGTGGACTGCGCCGTTATCTTTTTTTGTCAAGGCGCCCACAATGCATGCGGATACACAGGCCGGGTCCTGGCAATGCATGCATTGGACTTTGACGAAAGTGGGTATCAGATGATTTCGCTCGTCAAGCTTGCCTGTATAGTATCGGTTTACTACAGTGTAGGCCGCCTTACTCGGCCGGCGCTTACGCTCGAAGACACGCAGATCATCAAATGAGACTTGGGGAGGTGGCAGGTTATTGACCTGGTTGCAGGCCTGTTCACATTTTCGGCAGCCAACGCAAGCGGTGATATCCACCATACATCCGTATGGATCTGCAGGGGTTTTGGGTTTACGGGCGGCCTGGATTTTTTTCGACCTAAGACCTAAGGCACCACCCACCATAGCTCCGGCTACCCCTAAAAAATGGCGCCTGTCGATCTTCATGATCTCCCCCCCATTCCGTTATGGTAATATAATAACGCCACGGGCCCAGAAGCAGTTCGCCCTGGTCGTGCAGGAACAGACGATGGAATAGCCGTCTTCAATCAGCTTGAAAAGCCGGTATTGCTAGGGAAAGAAAAGATCGGCATGCCACGCCATTATTAGACGAGTTATCGAATCCTTGTCTTAGAATTAATAAATAATCTATCCATTCGTCTCATTTGCACCGGATTTAGCTTGACGGATGCACAGCACTTCCGGATAGATTTTGAGGATTTCCTCCAACAGCTTGGAATCTTCCATAATTCTGCTGCTGTCGGTCACGGATTGAAGAATCCAGCTTAGACACGTTTTAATCCTCTATGACGCCTCATCACCGGCCAACCGGTAATACATCCAACGCCCCGTCAATCAAGCGGGCATTTTTTAGAATGGACAGGTGTTTGGACACTGCAGAAGGGGCCAGCACTAGCAATTCAATCAATTGGCACACGCAAAGTTCGCGGCCTTTGAGGGTCACAATTAGCCTGATCCTATTTTCATCGGCCAATGCTTTGATTCGTAGGAAACGCCGCATAATATTATAATTCGCCATATATCAAATTACATGTCAAGCATAAACTTTCGCCTTACCCGTTCCGGGATTTTTGGAATTGCAGCGATAACGATTTCCACGGGAATCGTTATTCGAAGATTTAGACACTAGTTGAAAGCTCCCCAGGAATCATGGTACTATTCCGTACGGAATATGATACGACACGTTCAAGGGCTCGAGAAAACATCCAATGTCGTCAAAAAGTCTTAGGCGAAAGCTATTTTTAACAGTGTCCATGCTGGTGATCAGTAGCGGTGCCATTATTTCGCTGCTGGTCACCCACCGTTACAGTGTCAGTCTTTTTCAAGGAGCTGTTGCTCAGGCGAAAAATATTACGCATACACTGGCTCAGGATGCAGCCGACAAGATTCTCATCAACGATTTGGTGGCTTTGCAAAAACTTCTAGACGACCAGCTCCACAGCAATGAATTTGTTTCCTATCTTTTTATTGTACGAGATGGCCGGATTCTTACCCACACCTTTACCAATGGAATACCGGTCAATCTGATCAGTTCGAATCATCTAACAGATAACAATCAAGGTCACTTAGAAAGAATCGTATCCCACCAGGGAGAACGCTTTTTAGACATTGCTTGGCCGATTTTTTCCGGAAAAGCGGGGATTCTTCGTATGGGGTTTTCTGAAACGCCATACCGCAGACAGATAAGCCGGTTATGGGTGCAGATGAGTGCGGCGACGCTGGGGATTCTTGTGTTTTCGCTGTTTTTGAGCCACCTTTTCATTAAGCGAATTACCCAACCTTTATTAAACTTAACCAAAGCCGTCGAAAATGTGGATGAGGGCAACCTCGACATGGATGTTCAAGTGAAAGGTCATGATGAAGTCGGATTGCTGGCGGCCTCTTTTAATAACATGTTGTATCGTATAAAGGAATACACCCATCGGCTTCAGGAATACACTTCCCGGTTGGAGGAAAAAAATCTTGACCATAAACAAGCCCTGAAGGAAATCCAATGGAACTACGAGACCCAGACTGTGGTCAACAAACTTCTTCGACCCTCATTGGAAGATAAGAGCCTCGAAAAAATCTTACAGCATGCACTTGATCTTATCCTTTCCATTCCTTGGCTCGCCTTCGAATCTAAGGGTAGTATATTCCTTGTTGAAAATGATTCAGATATGTTGGTGATGAAAGCCCAAAGCGGACTCTCAGAAAGAATAAAGAAGACATGCTCCAGACTCCCCTTTGGAAGATGTCATTGCGGACGAGCGGCCATGACAAAGAAGATACAATTCGCTAGCCGTATCGATGAAAGCCATGAGATCCGATATAAAGGAATTATTCCTCACGGTCATTATTGCGTACCAATTCTATACGGTGGCAGGATACTTGGAGTGGTAAACGTGTATTTGAGAGAAGGCCACAACCGTAATCAGAGGGAAGAAGAATTTTTGAATGCCGTTGCAAATACGTTGGCCGGTATCATTGAACGAAAGCGGTTGGAAGAGGAACTGATTCTATCTGAAAGGTTAGCCGCCGTCGGTGAAACCACAGCCGGTCTAGCCCATTACATTAAGAACATCTTATTCGGTCTTGAGGGAGGAGTCTATGTGGTAAATAAGGCTCTTCGGAAGGATGATAGGTACAAATTAAATACCGGTTGGAGTATGGTGCAGAAAAATATTAATAAGGTTTCGAATCTGGCATCTGACCTCCTCAGTTACTCAAAAGAACGTATCCCAGAATATGAAAACTGCTCTCTGAATGAAATTGCGAATGAGGTAATTGACCTAATGCAATCCAAGGTAAAACAGTCCTATTCCGGGAATATTGAAATCATCAGGGATTTTGATCCAAATATCGGTGCGGTACCCCTGAATACCAAAGGTATTCATCGCTGTATTCTCAACCTGGTTTCTAATGCCATTGACGCTTGTCAGTCTGATCAAGACGAGGGTAAAAATCACACGGTGAAAGTGAACACAAAACTTGAAAGAGATGATGTCGTTTCAATTCAAGTGATAGACAACGGATGTGGTGTTGATCAGGAAGACGAAGAGCAATTGTTCACCAGCTTTTTCAGTACCAAAGGATCTGAAGGAACCGGTCTCGGCCTGGCGGTTACCCAAAAGATTGTCCAGGAGCATGGTGGAACATTAACTGTTGATTCTAAACCTAGAAAAGGGTCAACCTTTACTATCCGGTTCCCTGTAAGACAAAAGAAAGATTAAAACGGAAAATCTTTAACGATCATCATATGTTAGAATTCAGACAGCCATTGGTTTTGGGGTCCGGGCTGCCTGTGCTTTTTTGAAAGGGAATTGGACAGAAGATAGGTGTGGGGATATTATCTCAGGCTGCTCCTAAGCAATTCTTTTGTTTAGGATGTATCGGGTTTGGGTTTAGATCGTAGTAGGCCTGTCCTTGGCAAGCCGGGCAAAGCGTCCCGTGCCGCAACGGATAAAACTCTCCGCATTCCTTGCATCGCCCCGTTGGAACGCGCTGTGAGTCCTTAAGGGATTTATGGAGAATCACAACTCGGTAATTCAGTAGATCTTCTTTGGCTTCAAAAATTTCGGATGAGAGTTCTTCAAAGGGCGGTTTCTGGTTATTGTCGGGCGATCTTTGAAACCATTGGCGAATCAATGGATAGTTTTTCAGAGCAACCGGGTTGAGCCAAACCCTTAGACCCGAGAGGGTATCCCGGTCATAGCCGGTTAATGCAAACTTCCCCCAATCCAGCACCTGAAGGAAACCGTTTCCAAACGTACAGGGGGTGAGCAACTGGACCGCATCCGGCAGGCATACCACTGTCTCGGTGACAACATTTAAATAAGGCGTCGGTTTCATCTCCCGGAGAGCAACATCCAGCATCAACCCGCCGACCAGTATTCCGGGTGATCGGTATCCGTGAAACTCTTCCATTTGGATCAGAAAGTCCGAAAAGTCGACGCCGCATATATGACGTTCAGACATGGTGAATCCTCAATATTTCGTTGAACTAGCCCAAACCTTCTGGATTTCGGAAATCAGATCTTGAGCCTTTACCGGTTTAACCAAATGCGCTTCCGGTGGAATTTTTCCTGTAGATGCCCGATCCAGCAATTTCATATAATCAACTTCTTTTGAAATCCCGGTAATGATGATTACCGGAATGCTTTTCAAGACCGGGTCGTTCTTTAATTCCTTGTATGTCTTCATTCCGCTCTTTTCAGGCATCATGATATCCAATAAAATGAGATCCGGCTTTTCCTCCCGGGCTTTTTCAAGTCCTTCCACACCATCCTTAGCGGTGATGGGAAGGAAGTTGCAGTCCTCAATCACCTCTGAGTAAAACGTCAGTGTATCGACTTCATCATCAATCGCTAAAATCTTTTTGTCCATCGATCATACCTCCTCTTTTAAATGTCTTTGGCTTTAATGCTTACTTTCTCAAACCATTCTCTGACACTATCAAAATCATTTCCTTTGGGCCAGCTTTCTTCCAAAAGATCGTCGTCTATTGAATAGCCGGATCTTTTCAACAAAAGTATCCCGGTCATTATTGCAACTCTGCCGCTATAGCTCTTAAAGCTCATGGAATTTATCAAAAAACTGGTCAAATGGGCAGCTTTATCGACAACGGTCAAATGTTTTTCATGTTTTCCGATTATGGTCCTTACAGCAGAGACAACGTCTTGAGCATCAAACCCAAGCGTGTCTGTGGAAGGGATCTTCTCTGGAAGATTCCCTTGTATGGCAAGGTAGATTTCTGCGATCTCATTAACAGAAACCGGACAGAATTCAGTATCATAGTTGTTTAAATGCACCGTCGGCTCCCCCGGTTGATCGATAAACTCATGAATCCGTGACCTTTGATCCAATGATAAGATGTGCTCAAGACCATCGAATCGCGGTATCGTCTTCCAGTCGATTTGCATGCGATACTCAGTCGAAAGGAATGGAATCGTCCTTGTGGTGTAATCGAGTATGTCTTCAAAACTCTTGCTTCCCCAGTCTTCTTCGACTCTTGTTAACGTATTTTGCCATGAAACCGGGAGTTTGTTCTTCTCATGATCATTTGCTTTTATGATCTTACACGGATTTGAATATACAGGATCCGTCGATGTTCGGGAATCCATTAAATATATCACATCACCTTCGGTCAGCTCGTTTAATATGGATCGGATGATCGGTGCATGCGGACCGAAACTAAGGCTGAAAAACCGGATATCGGTTAAAAGTTCTCCATGATTTGAATAATGATACAGATTAGCAATATAGATCAACTTATCGAGCTTGACCTCAAGAAGATGCTGTACCGTGTATGCAAAATGCGTGATGATATGCTTCATATGGTTTTTCACTCGTCAATTTGCTCATTATTCGTTATCATCACGTTGCTGTTCAATAATAGTCTCTGTCTAATTCCTACTCTTTACAGGCAACTGAATGGTGAACGTCGATCCCCTGCCACTTTCAGATTTCACGTGCAGAGAGCCGCCATGTTCCCTAACGATCTTCTGTGTAATGAGCAGGCCCAGACCGGTACCTCTTGGACCCTTGGTGCTGACAAAGCCGGTGAACACTTGTTTTTTGATCTCATCTTCCATACCACAGCCATTATCGGTGACCTGAAATACAAAACTATCTTCACCCTCCTGTTTTGTGATGACTTTAACCACGTGATTTTTGCCCTCTTTTTCATCCACCAGGCATGCATCAATAGCATTCGAAACCAGGTTGAGCAAACCGCGATGAATCGCCTTGGGGTCCAGCAAAACCTCACCGATTTGCGGGTCAAAATCGCGAATGATCTCTATTTCCTCTAAATGCGTATCCTTGGCCTTGGGCTCCATCAGTCCGCACACCTCTTCTGCAATGATATTCGGTGAGCAACTTTCATACGTGGTGATATGTTCTTTAGAAAAACCGAGGAGGTCTGAGACGAGATTGGAGACCATCTCAATATTCTTTTTCACCATATTCCAGCCGGTGTTCATCTTTTGCATATCATCCTTCCGGAGGGCCTTGTTGACAACATAGATTCCGCCTTCAAGGCCGAACAGAATGCTTCGGATGCTGTGGGCCAGACCGGCCACAGTTTGCCCGATAGCAGACAGTCTCTCTGAAATGACAAGTTCCTCCTCCAGTCGCTTCCGCATGATGATGCCTGCCAGCGTATTCGCCACAGCAAACAGGAAGTCCCTTTCTCTCTCTGTAAATTGATGGCCTTCTCGGACATAAATATTGATGACCCCAAGCGTTTCACCGCTGTAACAAATCGGCACGCAATAATGGCCGTGGGGGGTAATTCCATCATATTGAATCTCATGACGCTCATCCACACAATCTGCAAATTGTATCTTCTGTGTCATTGCAGCACGGCCGCACAGGCATTTTCCAAAGGGAAGTCGGGCACAAGCTTGCTTGATCGGCGCTGCAAGTCCTACTTCGGCCCTCATGGCCAGCGTGTTTTTATCATTCTCAACGAGGGATATGCTGCCTTGTTTTTCAAAGGCAAGCCAGGGCATGGAGAAGATAAGCTCAAGGGTGTACTTTAAAAGCTCATCAAGACTCAGATCTTCCAACGAGTGCCGCAGCAGCGAATTGATAACGGTCTGGGCGATCTCCTGACTGGAGATGATGGAGTTAACCACATCTCCGATGGAGATGATCCCAACCAGTTTACCTTCCTCCAGTACCGGCATGTGGCGAATTCGTTTGTCCGTCATCAAAGCCATGCATCCCTCTATGGTCTCGCTGAGGCAGACACAAATGAGCGCTGTAGACATAATCTCCCGCACCAGGGTATCTTTGGAGAACTTACCTTCGAGAATGATCTTGCGGGCATAGTCACGCTCGGAGATGATCCCCACCAGTTTTTCGTCCTCGAGTACCACGAGCGCTCCAATTCCTTTGTCAGCCATCAATTTCAAGGCTTCGTACACGGTTACGTCCGACGGGATGGAATACACAAGGCGCCCTTTGGTCTCCAACAGATCCTTTACCGTTATCATAATATACTCCTCATATCTTTCAGCTCTCTATCATGGGGCAGACTCTCGATAGATATTTCTCCAATACGTTTGTATGGTTAATATTCATCAGGCACCGGCCTTGAATCCTTCTGTCGGGCAGTGTTCTACTGCAGAGGAATATCGTGAAACGGTCTGCCCAACCCAAGAGTTTTCCCCATGACTTCCGAGTGAAAATCCTTTTGATGGACGCTTCTAAAGGCCCCGGCAGGAAAATTCTTGTGGCATGCAATGCAAATGCCCACCTTTTCCATACGGTCCCGAACAGCCTTGGGCAGCGGACCGGACAGCGGCCAGTGATGCCCGACGGTTTGGAGCTGTTCATCCTTCCTGCTGACAACCTGGTCATAGCCCATGGGTAAATCCGGGATCGGATTGATCTGAGGCCTGGCGGATTTGCTGACAAGCTCTCCTTTGGCCGTAGCCACATCCACATAAACCCCTTTTCCGTATGCTTTCAGATAACGCCCGTCGTGGGTGCCGTAACCCAGGGCTTTGCTGCTGGCATGACATGAAACACAGGTGCGAGCTTCCCGGGCTCTGGTGTGGGGAGCTGCCGGCGCCATGTCGATGCCCCTTTGACCTTTATCTCCCCCGTTTTCAAGGTTTGCGGGTGTCCGCCAAATCTTGTTCAGAACCAGCGCTTTCCCATCCGGTCCGATGACGGTGGTAATCTGCTGGCATCCGGGAATGATGGGGCTCACGCGGCCTTCCCCGTTGATCCCGAGCACCGGGTCTTCCCAGCGTAGAAAACCTCTAGCTTCCGACGCCTTCCCGGGCCCCTTGATGACAGTGCCGTCTCGTCTGGATTCTGCAGTATGCCCGTCCGGAAACCGCCGGCTGCCGGAAGCGATCCAGTCGGTGGATGTCTTCCCTTTGGAGTAATCGACCTTTACATGACAGCCGTAACATTGTGGCGCCCACGAGGAGTGGCATGCATAACACTCCAGCTTGTTCAGATGATTTCCGATATTCACCATGGCTGAACGAGCCCGATCCGGATTCTTCCATTTGTTCTTTTTTCGAATGGTGTTCAGCGCAGGGACCTCGAAGTCCAGGCCGCTGGCTGAATGAACGATCACCTTATCCCCTTTTCGAACCACATTGCCGAAAGGATTGCCCCGGGTTGTCAACAGATAACCGTCTTCCACAGGGTACAGGGTATTATAGACCTTCTGGTTCATTAAGAGATCGGTGGTCACTCCGCGGGGTTCTTTCATATTTAACTCCCGCCCGAATTCATCCAACCAGCCCAGGGGCAGTGCCCAGGGATAATGAGTCGGGGTTCCGTGGCAGTCGGCACACTCGATTTCCACATTGGCCAGGGTCGTGCCTGTAATGTTGCCGTTTCCGTGAATCGATGTGGTGGAATGGCAATCCTGGCAGAGCAGACCCCCTTTAGGGTTCCCTTCCCGGCTTTCAACCCGGTGGTGGACGTCATCGCGGATGTAGAGGTAGTATTTCGTATGCAGTTTCGGCATCTTGTCACCGGTCTCCGTGTAGGGCGTGCCGTATGGAAACTCCATTAAACCCTGGAAGGATACGCCGATCCGCTTGCCCCGATTGTGGCACGACGCACAGGTTTCATGGGGTATGCCCGAATAAACCTTTCCGTTCACAACCACTTTTGCTTCCCTTGAGGCCTGAATCGAGTGGACCAGGGGATGACCCCTTTTATCTTTTGGGATACTCGTATCTGTTCCTTCATAAAATCCTTCATTACTGTAAGGAATATGACAGGCGGCACAACCCATACCCCTGAAGTCCCCTCTTTTATCCCTTCCCCGAACCCCTACATGGCATCGCTGGCATTCGGAACGGATGTAGGTGTATACGGCCTGCTCCGGTTTTTCTCCCAATGTCTTCAAGTCCACTTTCGGCAGTTGTTGAAGCCGAGACGGGTAATTGTGGGGGAATTGCTTCATCAGATCCTGAACATATTTTTTATACTCTCGAGTACCGAAAATCGGTGCAGGGCCGTCCGGATCATCGATGTCGTAGTTGCCGAACCGCTTTTCATACCCGGTACCGGCCGGTCCCCACCCCCAGAGCGCTCCCTGGATCTTCCCGGCTTCCGTGTTCATGATGGACCGATGTTCGGCATACACCCATGCCATGTGGCACTGCCCGCAGGTTTTGTCGTTAATCGACAATGAAGCCGAATGCCGGTTGAAATCCTGAAAGGGACTTCCTTGTGGAGCCCCCTGATGAGCCAGGGTTGCATCTTTTTCTTCTTTCGGATTTCCTCCGTGACAGATCACACAACCATTGGGATCCCCCAGCAAGGAACCCTTTATATAGATTTCAACGGCCATGCCGGAATTATGTGCTCGAATCGGTTCTAAACCTGAATGGCATCCGACCGTTGAAAGGCACCCCGCCTTGGGTGACGGAAATCCGTTCGGATCCATTTCCGGTACCGGATATGTTCCACTTCGTGCCGGCAAAATGAAACACAATGGAAGAATGAGAAGAATGAAGATAAAGCCGAGTTTGGTTTTCATCGGAGAAAAATGCATGATTTCATAATCTTTCTACAAAATTAGTCACCGTTGAAGATCGCCGGCTTTTTTGTTTTCTGCCAGAAAATAGTATGACGTTATCCGCTGATAAATCGCAAAATATATCTTGAGGAGATAATAAATACGATTATTCCGAGAATAAGTTTTATCCACTTTTCGGAGATGTACTTCTGCATCTTTGCCCCGAAGTACATGCCCAGCAAGCCTCCGGCTCCGAACAGGATACCGAGCATCCAATCCGGAGCGGCAACAGCCCCGTTTACCGGGATGAGGCTATAGAAGGCGACGCCGGCTGCTGAGGACGCAAATGTGCCGAGTAAAACCGCTCCGGCGATCGTGTATACCGGGAGCTTAAATAGGGTGATCAAAAACGGTGCAATTATGGACCCTCCTCCGATACCGTATACCCCGCCGATAATACCGACGACAAAGGCAAGGCATAGAAGGCCGCCAGTTGAAAAATAGTGGGTAGCGCCTTTAAAATCAAACCGGGTCTTTTTCAGCCCGATTGATAAATTGTCCACACGGTCGGATAAACTGCAGGATTCCTCCCGGCCGCTTATTTTCTTTGCCCACGCGTCTCTGATAAGTTTTGACGCCACGAACAAAAGGACAATTCCGACAAATAGCTTAAAATATCTCGGATCCGGCAATAAACTGATCCGTATATAGTAGCCGATCAGCACCCCGGGTATGATTCCGGCCACGATGGTAAGCGCAACAGGCCAGGCAAATCGACACTCCTTCATGTAGCGGAATACGCCCCCGGGAGTGCCCGTAACATTGAACAGGAAGTTGGTGGAAGTTACCGATGTTGTGGTAAACCCCAAAACACTCATCTGAAACGGAAGCAACAGAAAGGCCCCTGAGATTCCCGCCATGGAAGTGAAAAAGGAGATGGTGAACGCGACTGCAGGTGGAATGAATACGTACGTTTTTATGCCGGCTACCGGAAAGGCAATCTGCAGCAAATCCATATGGATATTCCCTTCAGAAAGCGCCCCAGTTACCGGGTAATCTGCTGTGGTTCTTGTTTTTCGGACGTTTTATCCGATCCCGTCAAGGCGCTTTTAAAGTTGCGTATGCTCTTTCCGACACCGGCACCGATTCCCGGCAGTTTTCCGGCACCGAAAACGAGCAGCACGATAACCAGAATAATCGTCAATTCAGGTAGACCAATACTGAACATAACAAACTCCTTCTATCCAAAAGCCGAGCGTTCCCAGTCCATGTCGACAAAGGGATCCAGCTTAAATTCTCTTATGATAAATTCGGCAAGCCCGTCGTAATCGTTCGCCGCGTATCTCGGAACACGCCAATCCAGCTTCGCATCACTGACCACGGCAAGAAGATTTCGATCGTTCCGGCAGGCAGACGGCTTGCCGTTTTCCGGTCGAAAAACCTCGATTTTGGGCAGATCCGCCCGTTTAAATCCTTCCACCAGGACGATGTCCATTCCGCACAGCAGGGGCACCAGCTCCAAAGGGTGGTGATCATGATCGACATCCCTTACCATACCGATCTGAGACGGCGAAGATATGATGGTGGTTGATGCACCGGCCTGTTTGTGCCGCCAGCTGTCCTTGCCGGAGCGATCCATTTCGAAACCATGAACATCATGTTTGATGGTACCCACGAACAGACCACGCTGTTTTAAAGCGTCAATCAGGCCGACCGTGACCGTAGTCTTTCCGGAGCCTGAAAAACCGACGATACACACGAGGGGTGGAAAATTTTCAAGCTTATCCATGTTAATTTTCATTTTTTATTTTAACCTACAGCCCTTTGCCGAACGGGCAATGCGGGTAGCTGCATGCTTCGCAGTCTTTGCAAAGACCGCCGTGTCCCAGAAAGGAAAGCTCCGCTTTCCCGATATGCTCACCGGCCAAAATTCTGGGCAAGATGAGATCAAGCACCGTAATCCGATGGTGGAGGCCGCAGGCGGGCACCCCCAACAACGGAACATCGTCGATATACGCCATGAGAAACATGGCGCCCGGAAGGGCAGAAGCACCATAGTGCATTTCCGAAGCCCCGGCCAAACGGATTCCGTTTCGGGTCACATCATCCGGATCCACACTCATCCCTCCGCTTAACAGAAGGAAATCACATCCCCGCTCGATGAGCGAACATATTTTCTCCCGTATAATTTCAGGATCGTCCGGAGCAAACTCAAGGCCGCTTACATGAGAACCCAGTCCCGTTACTTTTCCGGTCAAAACCGGGGCAAACCGATCCTCGATAAGATGATGATAGACTTCGTTTCCGGTAATCACCAAACCGACTTTTGCCTGCCGTAGCGGGTGAACCGAAAACACCCCACCGTTTTGTCCGGCAATGGCGGCTGCACGCTCGACAGGTGCCCGCTTCATGACCAGGGGAATGGCGCGTGTGGCTGCCACCAGTGCATCTTTATCAACCAATGTATGGTTGTGCAGAGAGGCACACATCACTTCCTCAACCATGTTAAAGGCGGCAAGCGCTGCTGTATTCACCCTGAGCAAACCGTCCCTTGCCGCATGCAGTCCTATTTTTCCTTCCTTGGGGTCGTTTTCCCAGGCAACCCCCTCTCCGGCAAGGGCTTTGGCGAGAATCGCGGCAGCTTCATTTTCATGAATCTCATCTTTATCGAGATCGATGAGATACAAGTGGTTCTTTCCCAGCTTCTGAAGATGACAGAGA
>CAYSUA010000055.1:0-16408 GCA_964433795.1 uncultured Desulfobacteraceae bacterium
GAATCGGTTCTGGACGCCTGTGCCGGGTTGGGTGGAAAAACCGGTCACCTCGCTCAGTTGATGGGGAATCACGGAATCCTCTTGGCAACGGACAGAGACGAACAAAAACTCAAGAAACTGGAGTCGGAGATGAAACGATTGGGTGTTTCCATTGTGAAGACCTGTCTGCACGACTTCAAAAAGCCTTTAAATGAAAAACATCCCAGGGGTTTTCATCGAGTGCTTCTGGATGCGCCGTGCTCAGGGATCGGGGTGATGCGGCGAAACCCGGACGCCAAATGGTCGACGACAGAAAAAGATATAGAGCGGAACCGGAAGCGGCAGATGGCGCTTTTATCTGCCGTCAGTGGCCTGGTTTTACCCGGTGGTGTGCTGGTCTATTCGGTCTGCAGCACCGAACCGGAAGAGACCGAATCCGTCTGTCAGGAATTTCTAAATCATCGCACCGATTTTACCGTTGACACGGATTTTAGGAATCTACCCGATATGATACGCTTGCTGGTTCGCTCTAACGGATATCTATTTACCTATCCGCATACAGACCGCATGGACGGATTTTTTATGGTGCGGTTCAAAAGAAATAAGTGATCCGTATAGCGTTGTTTATCCGACTGACAGGGATCTATACGAGAAGAAATATGGAATGCCGGCGCCGAAATAAAGGCTTGAGAAAAAGGTTGTTGTAAGATAATTTTTTTCAGAATTTGCTGAAATGACAGATACGTTTAAACCGATGATTCGATCTAAAGACAAAGGATGCGTTATGATGAATGTGATGCAAGTGAGTCGAACAAAAAAGAACCTGACCCCTGACGAGCAACGGGCCTTCAAGGCCGAATTGAAGCTGTTTTACGGTTCTCCGCCTGAAGATCTGAACGTGATTGTAGACTATGTTGCCATGGATCAATCGTGTTCATTTACCCTCTTGGAAGTTCCCAGCATGGAACGTCTTCACGAAATCAACAAACCGTTCTCTCCGTTCGTGGAATATGAGGTGATTGAAGTACGACCGGTATCTCAAGAATAGAAAATGAGGGTTCTTATGTTTCCAACATTAGATCGGCTCGGTAAAGACTATCCGACACTTCCTGCTCCGGTGATTCTGAAAACAGCGCTTCTCACGTTGGGCGTGCGGTTCAATCCCATTATGGTGGAAGCAGCACAAACGGCATTACCCGATTTTCGTCCGTATGCCTTGCCGGACGGCACCCAGGTCCAGATTCCTTATCTGATGATTCTCGAAAACGGTTCACTCGTCAGACTGAGATGCCGGGAGGACAGTCCGTTTGAAATAGCATGGAAAGATGAAACGTATCATATAATCGAAAATGGAACAGCTCTTGTTTCCTTCTCCTTTGCACTCCGCCCGGTGTGGCACGATCATCGTTCGCAAGACGGCGCCCCCTTATCCGCATCCGGACTCAATCAGCACGGTGACATGATGGTGCTCAACCTGGCACCGGCATGTGAGTACTGGAACACTTTTATGAACGAGAGAACATCTTCAATGACCGGGTCGGCGAAATCGTTCCGGTGTGCGTTCTGCGGATACGGTTTGCTTGACGATCGGAGCCGCGCCATGGGCCAGGAATTAGGCAATTCTGCTGTTCCGCCGGAAGCCATGAATCATGCTAACGAGGCGATTCGTCTGGGAATCAAGGCAGGCGCCAGGCACCTGTATTTGACCGGTGGCTCCATGACCGATCCGGCTTTGGAAGCGGACCGTTACATGAACATCCTAAACGGCGTGCGTGCAGCATCCGAGGGTGCCTATCTTACCGTCGGATCCCAGGCATTGCCTCCAAACCGGTTGGCGGAATTCAAAGATGCGGGTGCCGACGGCGTTTGCTTTAATTTGGAGATTTGGGATCGCGAGATATGGAAACGGGCATGTCCGGGCAAATCAAAATATATCGGTCGCGAAATGTGGGAGGAATCGCTTGTTGAAGCGGTAAAAGTTTTTAAAGAGGGGAATGTTTACAGCGCCTTAGTTATCGGAGCAGAGATGGCAATAAATCCCAGGTCGATAGATCTTGAAGCGACACTACTTTCAAATCTTGAGGGAGTGCGCTGGCTGTTGACCCATGGTGTTCATCCCATCCTTTCCCTGTTCTGGCCCTTTGTCGGTACCGAATTAGAAGGAGCATCAGGTCCGGATCTCCATTTCCTCCTCCGGCTCTATGCGGAAGTTTTTGCTCTCCGCAAGGAACTCGACAAACCCTTTCCCCGCAACATGGCGTGCAAGAGTTGCCTGTATATGCAGGTTGAAGGCGATTTTCATTGATAATAAATGGGCGGATCTTCAAAAAAGCTTAAACGAGATCATGGTTACGGTTTCTTAGCGATGGCCAGCCAATGGGGCATTGGCGGGGGTAACGGTTGTATCTTCACTTCCGAGAATCCTGCATTTTCAAGCCATCCGCTCAATTCCGCATCTGAAAATACCCACCCGTTTTTTGTGGTCAAGGCCATGTTTACTGCAAAAAGGGCCGAAAATTTGGGGATGGTATGGGATTCGTCGGTCATCAGGTCCATGATGTGAATCGTTCCGCCCGGAACGAGCGCTTCGTATGCCCTGCAGAGGATGTCCTGTATCGATTCAGAAGATTCCTGATGGAGAACGCCGAGAATATTCACGGTATCGTTGCCTCCGGGGAATTCGCTGGTGTGAAAATCACCCGAAAGTGTTATCACCCGACTGTTCATTTTCTGCTCTGCGATGAGTTCTTCAGCGATTCGAACGACTCCGGGAAGATCCATCACCGTACATGAAATTTCAGGATAAGCCCGGGCAATCAGAACGGAGAATGTTCCGGGACCGCCTCCCACATCCAGAAGTTTACGGCATCCCTTTAGATTCAAAAAGGGAATCACCGCCGGGCCGATAGCCAAAGCCCGTCCGTGCATGGACAGCACAAATGTCCGGGTGCGATCTTCATCCGATCCAAGATGAAGTTCCGGTTTCTCAACCGGCATTCCCGTGTGCACCAATTCATTCAGCTTCCCCCATGACGGGTAAACATCCCTGTTATAACGGATTGCACCGGAGAGATCGCCGGGGTTGCCCGGGACCAGAAATGCTTCGCTTTCCAATGTGTTTCGGTATGTCTCCTCCTGTTTTTCCAAAAGCCCCACAGCCACACAGGCATCCAATAGCAGTCGCGTCCCTCGCGCGTTCAATTTGAGCGCTTCTGCAAGCCTGTTGCTGTCGGCACTGCCCAGGTCGGCAAGTTTTTTAAAAATTCCGAGATCCGATGCGGTAAAAAGAACGCAGGAATCATAAAACGCACTGGCCATTTCTACGATGGATTGGGGATTGGGCGGCATATTCACTCCTTTTTCTGATTATTCATGGTCGAATTCTGTAAACTCCCGAACACTTCACTGATAGATTCTATCCAGCACCCATCGGTATTCATTCGATACGCTTTTCACGATTCCTATGCTTCTAAGAGCTTCAGGCAATACATCAAACGTATAGGTTTCTATTTCCAGATGACTCGCCCCGCTGTGGATGATTTGACGAAAGAACTCCGGAGTCAGATCGGCTGCGGTGGTATCCAGTATATTATCACCTGTGAAATAGAGGGGCACATGACAGTGTGCCCGCCACTGCTCATGCCGGTCCGATTTTCGATGCATATTCAGGGCATCCGTCAGATCTTCGCAAGAGGTCATTTCTCCTGAATCATTAAGAACCTTTACCTGATGAAGATAAACCGGATCACAAAAGTCTTTTAGCCGGGCGGCGCTTCCATCGCACAGCACAGATTTGATGGCAGCGCTGATTTGTATCTTAGACAGGCGGATTCCGCTGCCCGCAATTTTTGCGATGCTTTCGGGCAGATTTTCGAATTGAAGCGCCATGTGACAGGTATCGAAACAGACTCCCAAGTGCCCGGCAATCATATATTTAGCAGCCGATTCCGAACAGCCCATTCGTCCCGCCAGGTAGGGCCTTCCTTCCTTGTGTATGGCGCCATTGAAAAATGAAATCACCTCAGGGGTGGTTTCAAGAAAACAGTCCGGTTCCGGCTCGAGACCGATGTGAATTTCTGTTCCTGTTTGTTCCTTGATAGTGGCTACGTGGGCGACACAATCCATCAGGTTGTGAACCATCCGGGTTTGATCAGATTCGGATCTTATCCATTTTTTATAAGATCCCGGAACCGTGCTGATGCTTCCGGTTACCCCGGGGGGCAGCAGATTCGTTAATAGATCGGCAAGCAGGCATGTGTATTCGACCCGTTCTGGCGTGCGCCAATCCGGGTGGTAGACATTTTCCTTTACGGCAGTCCCGTGAAAGCTTCCGAAAGGAAACCCGTTGATGGAAAACACATACAGATCGTTTCGATTAAGAAAGTCTTTGAATTCCGTCAACCGTTCTTCTGAAGCGAGCTGACCCGCAGCGATCCGGCTCAACCATACGCCAAGGCCGAAGGGTTTGTCGGGAGCTATATTTTTGCGAATTTTAAGTGTTTTTGTGCGGATGGCTTCAAAATTATCTTCCCAGGTTTCTCCGGGATGAACATTGAGGCAGTATGTCAGGTGGACTGGGGGATCATCAAAGAGTTTCAATGTGTCTGTTCATCCATGGCTTATTGCGATTAAGCGTTGTTCCGTTGTTTAAGGAAAGCGATACCGGCTTCGATAATAGTCGGGTCCATTTCGTGTATTTCCACTTTCCGTCCGATCCGGTTGGGCAGGGTCACCGTCAGTCGACCGCCTAGATGCTCCTGAAAATCATCGAGACCCTGCAGAATTTCCAACCGCCCCTCTTTATTTCTGAGTTCCAAAAGATCACTCCAAATCGGAAGCCCGGTTCGCATTAAGGAACCGAGGATGGAATCTCTCTCTTCCTCTGACAAAAGTCCCTTTTGGCAGGCATAGTACGAATCCAGGGCAATACCGATGGATACCGCCTGCCCGTGGCCGAGTTCATATTGGGACAGGCTCTCCAGCCTGTGAGCACTCCAGTGCCCGAAATCGAGCGGACGAGCGGAACCGAACTCAAAGGGGTCTCCCCCGGAAGCGATATGCCTGAGATGAAGAACGGCACACCGCTTGACGGCTTCTTCAACGGATTTTTCATCTCTATGCTTCAGGCGGTCCGCATGCCGGTCCAGATATTCAAAGAAGTCTCGATCTTTTATGATCGCAACCTTGAACGCTTCGGCAATACCGCCGATCCAGTATTTGTATGGAACGGTGCGGAGAAAATGGAAATCATTCAGCACGGCATAGGGCGGGGCAAAGGTGCCTGCAAAATTTTTCATCCCCCGTTCGTTGATGCCGTTTTTAACCCCGATACCGGCGTCGTTTTGAGCCAGCACGGTAGTGGGAATCCGTATGATCCGGAGTCCCCGATGAACTAAAGCGGCAGCCAATCCCACCATATCCAACACACTTCCACCCCCCACGGCCAGAACGAAGCTTTGACGACACAATCGGGCCTCTGCCATAGACATCATGGTATGTCTGGCGAGATTCCAGCTTTGCTTGGCCTGCTCTCCTCCGGGTATCCTTTCGACAGGCCCTTTCATTTTCATTACTTCAGGATGTGAGCCGATATGGGTCTCTATCCTGTTAATGATGCCGGGCGTTGTCGATACCACCCCATTATCGATGAAAACCTTGAGGCGGTGCCTTCGGTTTTCGTTTTTCCGCTGAATAACGGATGTCAGAAGGTCGTTTTCCGGATGGAAAAGGTCCCTCGTAAAATAGACCGGATAATCATAGGAAACGGAAAACTGCATGTGATAACATCCGGATGTCCGTATTTCATTATCTGACTTCGAAAAGTCTTCAGCTGCTTTCATTAACATGATCAATCTCCTTCATTGAGCCATTGCCGAACCGAAGCGGCAAGATCCACCAGGTTTTCGGGAGTGCCGGGAATTGAAAAAGTCGATGCCCATACCACCTCCCGGCCAGGACCGATTCGACCGTGGGAGCCTTTGATACGGGTCGTGTTTCGGCTGACCGTCCCCGGGGGCCACCCGAAGAAGAGTTCACACGGATCGTAACCCGGTTTGTTGTGAATATCCACATGACCAGCATAGTCGGGTGCTTTTTCGGTTTCAAGCCACCAGGGATAGGCAAACCATATGCCGTCATCGGCCACCAAGACCAATTCACCACTTTTGGGGTGGTTGACACCTATTGCTTTCTTTGTCTCGCGATCCAGAATTTCACCGATACCGGGAATATCTACGAGTACTTTCCATACCCCAGATATATCCGAAGGGTCGAAAACGTAGACGTGGGCGATTTCATGATCGGTTACCGCAAATGCCCGGCTGGCATGAAAGTCTGGGTAAAGCATCCCTTTGATTTTTCGGACGCTCATCAAACCGGCATCTCTAAGGATTTGATTCGGAAATACCGCTTCGTCCACCGGTCGTATACAGTAATCGCCGAAAACAAGAATATCGTAACCTTGAGCTGCGGCCCTGTCGACGAGTGTTTTTAGCTGGTTTTCCAGTTTTTGGTGTGTTTGGAGACAAACCGGGTCACTGTCCGGCTTCTTTCTCTGATTGACGTAATCCAGGGTCGGGAGGTAGGTGAAACATAGATCCGGAGCCAGGTCCGGATCTTCGAGAACAGCGGCTGTGGCGTCAACAATCCAGTTTCCCACCTTCCATGTTGCCAAAGGTCCCCAGTACTGCTGCAGCTTGAACGGACTCCCGATGCGCCGGCAGAGCGTTTCATAGAGTTCTTCCGGTTTACAATAGCAACCCTGGATCATGCCGCCGCCGTGTTTATGAACCGGTGCCGGAGACAACAATATGTCTGCTTCTTCTCCAAGACTCTGCTGCCAAAAGAGCATTCCGACCCGTTTTCCGGAATTTCGAAAATCATCCCAAATGCGGGGCCCCTGAACCAGGTTAGCCGATTGTTCCCAGAACATGGGGCGGTTTAAGTTCCGAAAAAATAGTCCGTTTGCGATCATGCCGTGAGCCGCCGGCAATGACGCGGTTCGGAAACTCGCCTGTACCGTGCAGGTTACTGCCGGGAAAACGCTTTGAATTTTTTCAAACTTGAGGCCATCGACTTTCGGCTCTTGTGATAAGGCGGCGACAGCAATTATCAGCAGTTTATTATTCATATGAATTCGTGCATACTTGCCCGCTCGTGCCATACAGGCAGGCTAGTCTGAGGCGATCTTCGTTCTATCTAACTGGCATAAAATCGTTTGGCCAAGCGCTGGGATACCGGCCAGAATACCAGCAATACCACAGCAAAAATAATCATTTGAAATCCCGAAAGAGTGACAACGGCTGCCTGATACAGCAGCAACCCCCGGATGAACCGTCCGATTGTTTTTTGGATAACAACAGGCGGCGCGTCCTTTTTTAGGTTGGTTCCGCACCGCAATGCCCAGAGGATTGCAAGACATGCGATGATCGCGGAAATCATCCAGAGCGGGATTTCATTGCTTGAAATTACCGATCCGGCGTAGGCAAACCAAATGAGCAGCATCGCTCCCGGCGCCCAACGCATTGCACCCGCCCGGTAGCGGTCTGTTTCACCGGCTGCGATATGGGTGACGAACATGATATAGAGCGTAATAAACATTCCACTGAGTAAAATCAGCGGGGTGTGAAAACTCTGCCACCCAAAAAGTGTGGCACCCGTTAAAAAGCTCAGCCCCCGGCAAAGTCCCATAAACAAAGGCCCCAAAATCCGGATTTTTTTCACAATGGAGTTATAGAGGGTGATGACAATGATCAGTGCAACAACCGTAATGCCGGTTGCAGCTCCGATTCCCACAGCCACAATCAATGCCGCACCCATCAAGCAGGCGGCCGCACCCATCACCACCTGCGGATTCACCCTTCCACTGGGAATAGGGCGATCCGGACGGTCCCGGCGGTCTTCTTCCGCGTCAAAGTAATCGTTCTGCAGCAGACCGGCACAGTAACAGAGCAGGCTCACCACCATTACGGCGTAGATGCGCCAGTCTCCCCAAAGTCCGGATCCGTTCAATGCAACGGCTGCAAGACAGCTTCCGGCCAGCGGGTCTCCCGGAACGGTGAACAAATTTGGGATCCGCAGAAGCAGAAACCAGTCGGTTAAGCGGCCGATTGGAGCGTTTTTGAGTCCGATCGTGTCATCCATGCGGTTTCCTTTGGAACCAGCGGTTTAAATTTGAATTTTCCGGACTGACCCAGGAAGTAGCAGGGGTTATTGTAAAAGAGCGTTTCGATGTTCTCTTCCTTATGACCCCGTCTTCGCATCTCGAAGATGGCATCGTGAAGCGTGCGGGGGTCAGACGGCCCCCAGTCACCTGAGGCATCCACCATCATGTGGTCGATGCCGAACATTTCCACAGTATCCACCACACGGCCGGGAGAATTTTTGGTCACCGGGTAGATGGTCATGGAAGCCCAGTACCCGCCGTCCCGAATCATTTTGATGGTGTGTTCTTCCACATGATCGAAGGCCACCATTTCCGGATCGACACTGCCGTGACCGTTGAGATACTCGACGATCATTTTTGTTCCCTTGAGCTTGTCCTTGAGGTGCGGCGTGTGGATCCACATGAGCAGGCCGCGTTCGATGGCCAGCTCGGCCTGCTCTGCAAATACGGTCATTTCGTTTCGGGTGTTCAGGTTGAGTCCTATTTCACCCACTCCCAAAACCGTCGGTTTGTCCAGAAACTCCGGGAGAAAGGAGATAACCTCACGGGAGAGTTCGAGGTCTTCGGCCTCTTTGGGATTGATGCAGACATAGCAGTAATGTTGGATCAGATACTGGGCAGCCCGTGTCGGCTCGAATTCGGAAATATGTTTGAAATAGTCATAAAATGCCTGAGCGGATGCCCGATCGTAACCCGCCCAGAATGCAGGCTCGCAACAGGCAACTGTGTGCATTCGGGCCATCCGCTCATAATCCTGGGTGGTTCTAGCGATCATATGGATGTGCGGTTCAATCACTTTCATGGCTTCGCCCCTTTCTATGCCGAATCTGAAAAAAGAATTAAGAACTGCTCGGCCCGGTTGTTTTGACCGTTTTTGATAAGGTCACAGGCTTCCTTGATACGTTGGATGCGGGAGTCTGAAAGTGCTTGCAGTCCTCCTTCTGCTCTTTCAATCCTGTCCATGACTGCGGCCGTTTCCAAAAGAGCTGACCGCATGTCCAGGAAAAACATGTCAAGCAATTCCCCGGCGGTCTTCTGAGACGCCAGCCCCTGGGTCTGTTTCGCATTTTCCATTTTCTCCTCCTCTATTTACTATCGGATCCCAGTCACAGCCTTAAGGTATTGTATACGCTAAAACCACCCAGCTACTGCCCTTCGGTTCAGGTTTTGTTTCTCAATCCTTTCAAGGAATACTTGATGCTGATAATTCCATAAGCGGTGACCAGCTCTTTGACATTATGCCAGTATCGGGCGTGGTCGCTCACCCAATACCCGTCTTCGTATTGCAGCGATATGAGTTTGATGATCAGTTCTTCCCGCCAATAGTGTTTATTTCCCTTTTGGTCCACAATGATATCTTCGTTTAGGGCGTCGAGACATTTCGCAAAAGTCACATAATAGTAGTAGAGTGCTTCTTGGCCAAAGCCCGGATTTTCTTCCAGCGTGTAGTTATTTTGAATCCACGAAACCGCTTTTTTAACTCGGATGTCATCCTTTGTTAGGCCGGCATGCAACAGGCTTTTTACACCGGCATAAGTCATGGACCCGTAAGAGTGGCTCCGTGCTTTTTTATACTGGCCGGTTTCGTAAATGAATCCGCCGTCATCCGTTGCATAGGGCATGTCATTGACGGACTTCACATTTTGGCACCGGGCCAGGAAGACAAGGGCCTTCCTCCAGTGCAACCCCAGTTCTTTTTCCTCTTTTTCCACCTGATCCTTGCTGCCCGGTACGATTTTGCTGTACCTGGCCTCGTAATCTTCAGCCGCTTTGATGGCGTCCAGGGCGAACTGAGTGTTGGAGAGGTCCGGTCTGTCGTCTCCGCCGTAGCCGATACCGCCGTAGAATTTATGATCTCCGCTTATTCCTTCTCCTTCATCCACTTGGAATTCGATTAAAAAATCTTTGGCGTTTTTTACGATATCCTTGTATTTTTCCAATCCGCTTTCCGAAAAAGCCATGAGACATACTGCCGTGACATAGTTCTTGTATTTTTCCTTATAAATACCGCCGTCCGGCTTTACAAATTGTTCCAAATACTGAAAGGCCTTTATAATCGTTTGATTTGCCTGGGTATCCGGATTGTAGGTGGGGTCGAGCAGGAAAGCATAGAGGACCAGAGAGGTCACTGCCGGATCGTCTTTCCAGGAACCGTTGGGTTGCTGGGTTTTAAGCAAGAATTCGAATGCCTGTTTCAGACTGTGTTCCGTCTCCTTTAACAGGGATAGGTTCGGATGGGATTTGATTCCGGTAACAAGCCGAATCGATTTTCCGGCTGCAAAAGCAGACAAAGGCGAAGCCACGAATATTATAAAAAGAATGATTGCCGCATACTTTATCCGTATCCGTTTCATTATTTTTTCCTCCTGATAACAACTTCATAATCTTCATTGACTTTGAGTTGAGTATTATCTCTATTAATTTCCAGACCGAAGTTGCCCCTGTATGGATTGCCAATACTGGAAAACAGATTAATCGGCGCACTGGGGTCCGGCCAGATTCCGATGTGGCTCAATTCAAAGTCTCCAACATACTTGTTGTCCTTCATGAACCACCCACCGGTATAGGCCCAGGTTAAAGTAGGGATTGAGCCCCCTCTATTCTTTATCACCCTTTGCCACTCAACCTTCTTATTGTCTTGGTAGATCTCAATCTCCAGCACACTTTCCGAATGATTCTTCAACAATTCGGTTTGTCCTTCCGGTGCGTTGGTCAATTTAATGAATTTTTCAAAGCTCAACGGCTTGCACCCGATGAGGAGGAGGGCAAAGTTGAGTTCAGACGGTTTGTTTCCGCCGACTTTGAATACACTTTCATAGGCTTTTCCCTCGTTGTGCACCATAAGGTACTCCAGAATCCCTTCTTTAATTGCCAGCTTTGAGCGGATTCGGATCTCTTTGGTTGATTTGTCGATCTTGATATCTCCCAATTCCACAACATTGGTATTTTTGGATGAATTCGCGCTGTAGGTTTCGATCACCGGATATGGCGAAATCACAAGCATCGTTATCAACAGAAAAAAGAGTGATGATACTTTCAAAACCGAACAGCATCTTTCCTTTCGCAACATAATTAAAATCCTTAGTTAGAGTCGTTTCAAACGGTTTATAGGATTTACAAAACAGTATTTCGAAATGGAGTATGATCGAAATAAAAACATTGAAAAAAAGGGGAAAATGGCCACGCAGGCAGTTTCTGCCTGCGCGGCATAGAAAAGGGAAAATGACAAATTCAGATCAGCGCGGGGTAACGCTGATAATATAATTCAAAGCAAATTGCTTGCCATTTTTCATAAATGCGGTGAAAAAAATAAATTATGTCTTTACAATAGGTTATAAGTGGTTCCGATGAGGTGAAATTTCGAAATAGGGACGAAAGTGGTATTTTTTGCCCATTTGTGACCAATAAATGTCACTTTGTTCAGTCTATTCTGTAATCCTTTATTTTTTTTCGAAGGGTGGTCCGGTTCATTCCCAGCAGTTGAGCGGCCTGCATCTGATTTCCGCCGGTCCGTTCAAGGGCTTCCTGTATTAAGGCTTTTTCCACGATGGCGGTTACCTTTTCGAATATAGAACCTTCCGACTGGGGCGAGGCCAAGGCCTCCCCCAAATACTGCTTTGTCAGTGCCGCCATCTGTTTTTCAGAGTTCAAATCGGTTTCAGGGGTTTGGCCGGCCCCCGGTTCAAATAGATAATCGGAGAGGATCTCTTCTCTGGAAAGTACCATGGCTCGCCTGATCTGATTTTCAAGCTCCCGAACGTTACCGGGCCAGGAATATGTTTCCAATCTGAGGCGGGCGTCTTGAGTGATCCCTCGAACCTTTCTGCCTGTTTCTATGTTTGCCTTTTGAATAAAATGATCGATTAACAGGGAGATGTCTTCTTTTCGCTCCCTGAGCGGCGGCAGATGAACATGAATCAGGTGGAGTCGGTAGTAGAGATCTTTTCTGAATCTTTCATTCTCTACCTCCTTGATTAGATCCTTATTGGTGGCGGCGATGATCCTGGCATCGGTTCTTACCGTTTTGTTTCCGCCGACCCTTTCAAACGCCTGTTCCTGTAAGACCCGCAACAGCTTGACTTGAAGCTGGGACTGGAGTTCACCGATTTCATCCAGAAAAATCGTCCCCTGGCTGGCCGCCTCGAATTTACCCGGTTTCTGGGTATCGGCGCCTGTAAACGCCCCCTTTTCATATCCGAACATCTCGGCCTCAAGAAGGTTTTCCGGCATGGCACCGCAATTGATGGCCACAAACGGATGATTGGCCCTGGGACTGTTTTCATGGATCGCCCGGGCAACAAGCTCCTTTCCCACGCCGCTTTCCCCGGTGATGAGGACCGTTACATCCTGCATGGTGAGCAGACCGATCATCTTGAACACTTCCTGCATGGCCGGTCCTTTGCCCACCATCTGGGTCAATGCGGACGGCGTTTTTTCCGGTTCGCTTTGAACTTCCAGACTTTCGGCTATTTTTTTCGCCTCCATTATGCGGCGAATCAGGATTTTGATCTTATCCAGATCCAGGGGTTTAGTGAGATATTCGTATGCCCCGTACTGCATGGCCTTTATAGCTACATCCATAGCCCCGAACGCCGTCATGAAGACAACGGATATCTTTGAATCGATAGCCCTTATCTCTTGGATAAGATCCAGGCCGTCCCGTCCCGGGAGGCGGTAGTCCAAAAAGACAATGGAAGGATGGTTCTGATGTATCTGCTCCATTGCCGAATCTTCATCAGCAGCGAGAAGCGGTTCGTATTCTTCGTCCATTAAAAACTGCTCAAAGGCAAATCGGATCATTTCTTCGTCATCAACCACCAGGATCTTAGTCACAACAATTCTCCCTTTTCAGGCAGTTCGATGACCGCCCTTGTGCCGTTATCGGATCGATTTTCCAGGAAAAGCCTTCCTCCGTGTCTTTCAACAATCTTCCGGCTCATGGTCAACCCCAAACCCACGCCTTCGGGCTTGGTGGTAAAAAACGGCTGAAACAACTGCTCCTCATTTCCCGATGGAATGCCGTATCCGGTATCTTCCACTGAGACCCGGATGCTGTTATCTGCTGCAGGCTCAGAAGAAACCAAGAGCGTCCCGCCTTTGGGCATGGCTTCCTTGGCATTGAGAATCAGGTTCCATATCACCTGCTTGAATTTTTCGGCATCTAGATGAACTTTAGGAAGCTGTCCGGTAAGGTGCTGCTCGATAACGATTTTATTTTCGCTGAGACTTTCCCGGGCCAACCGGATCACTTCCTCAAGATGCGGATTTAAATCTTGCAGCTTTCTTTCGAGTTCTCCCGGTCGGGTCCGGTTGATCATCTGCTGGATGATCCGGTCCAGGCGGTCGATCTCCCGAACCATTGAATCGAGCATTTTCTGATCTTCTCTCCGGTCGTTCAAACGGTTGCTGAGCACCTGCCCCAGCATCTTAATGCTGGTGAGCGGATTGCGGATTTCATGCGCTAGCCCCGCGGCCATCTGCCCGGCTGTGGCGAGTTTTTCAGATTCAACCAGTTTCTGTTCGTAGTCCCGGAGTCGGTCGATCATGCGGTTGAAAGAAGATGCCAGGCTCGCGATTTCGTCTATTCCGGAAACTCTGGTCTTCTCACTGAGGTCACCTTCCGAGATCTTTCCCGTAACCTTGACCAGTTCCTCCACCGGAGATGTTATGGTTCTGGCAATTAAAAACCCCAACCCAGTCATGGACAGAATGCCCAAAAAAGCAACGCCACCGACGCCCAATATGATTTTTGTTTTCAGGTGTTGCGTCTGGCGGACGGGCATCCACAAAGAAAGAAATGCATTCCCATAGTTGGGCAGCTCCAACGGGTGGATCGTGGTGCGGTATCTTGTCCCTCCAAGCTCAATGTCTTTTCCTGTAAACGGCTTATGGGAGTAATCTTCGAAGATTCCTTTCAGTTTTTCCGGGTCGGAGGATTCTGAAAACGTACTTCGAATGATTTGACCGTTTTGATGGACCAGCACAATTTCGGTATTAATTACCACCTTGAGTTGGGCGAGTATCGTGGGGCTCAAGATATACTTGGACCTTGATATGACATCTGCGACTTGCATCATCTGACTTCTGAGGTTTTCATCCACATATCGGGTAAAGAAATAGGCAGATACCAGCCACGTGACCAAGGTGGTGGCACCGAAGAGAAGCGTAAAAGGGAAGATGATGCGGTAAAGAATCCGTTTGGATCTGAAAGGGAGCACACTCAGGTTCCTTTTTTTTTCATAACAAGAATGGTCGTATGCCTTCAGTTCAAGGTGTTGTAGATATTGATTTTATCTATCACAAGCCTGCTGCCGATTCAAGAAGTCCGGGACAGCCTGCAATTCCGATTGACGAATACAAGGTTAGAAGGTTATGTATAAATCATATCATCAGCGAATAGAAGAAAGGATTCCGAAATGAAAAGCCGAGCCAGGGTACTTGCAGCATTTCTTTTTTCCATTTTTATCTGTCTTGTCATTTCAAAAAATCTATATGCCGACATCGACTGGACGGCCATCAAACAGTTCGATCTCAGTTCAAAACCGCTGGACGTGGCCACATCAGACGACGGTCGGATGGTTTTCGTTCTGACCAAAGGAGAAATTATTGTCTACTCTCCAGCCCAAAACAATATCTTCAAGCGGATTCCGCTGGATCAGGAATTTGACAAAATCGAATACTCCACCAGGGGTAGCATACTGGTGCTCACGAGCAGCACGTTGAATACACTCAAAATCATTCGTGTGGACCAAATCTATCCCATCGACATCTCAGACCTTGCATTCAAAGGCCCTGAAAATGCACCCGTAACCATAGCCGTATTCGACGATTACCAGTGACCGTATTGCGCTCGCTTAGAGCAAACTCTCGAGCAGGTGCTTGATATGTTTTCGGATGAAGTCAAATTGGTTATCAAAAACTTCCCGCTCAGAAACCACAAGTTTGCAAGGAATGCGGCCCAGGCTGCGCTTGCGGCAAAGGAGCAGGGTAAGTTCTGGGAATTTCATCACGAGCTATTTAAGAATTATAAATCCATAAATGACGGAAAGATTCAGGATATCGCAAGAGAGCTCAACCTCGACATGGAAAAATTCAAACAGGATATGAATTCCAAGGCTGTTCAATACATCATCAACAGGGATGTTCAGAACGGCCGAAAAATAGGGGTTCGGGGAACCCCCACCGTATATATTAACGGCAAGCGGCTGAATGATCGGAAACTTTCCGGATTTACAAAAATGATCGAGGCGGAGTTGAAAAAGAAGTAAAAATATAGTTCACCGCGGAGTATCAATAATAATAATTAAGATGCCCCGATTGTTCCCGTAACCGGCTCAATTTCTGATAGCTCGGATTTCATCCGCTGCTCAGCATACCACAAATCATATGTTTGCTGCATGCGCATCCAGAGCCCTGGCCCGTTGCCGGCAAACTTACCAATCCTAAGGGCCATCTCTGTTGTAATTGGATGAGTACAGGCTAAGATTCGGTGTAATTGCTGTCGAGAGACACCCAGCCTTCGGGCAGCTTCGCTTACTGATAGCCCGAGGGCCATAAGCACGTCTTCACGCAGAATCTCTCCAGGATGAATCGGTGGTCGTTTCAAAGGGCGTTTAACAGAATACTCTCCCATGATTTTACCTCAATGGTATTGTTCAAGATTGACCCGAAGCATCTCACCTTCAACCCACTCAAATGTGATACACCACGGGCCGTTGATGTGGATACTATAGCGTTTAGGTACTCCACGGAGACCGTGTCGAATCCCGGCACTTTCAAATCTGCCAATGATTCTGCATGATCGGCGTGATTGCTTTTGGTGCAACATTGCAAGAATGCGAAAAAGAATTACAGTCAACACTTGAAGATTGGATTCTGGTTGGTCTGAAATTGGGCCACTCTATTCCGGTCATTGATGGATTTGATTTAGATAAGGAACCTGTTCATGAATCAAAGCCGGCCCCTCCGGGGTCGGCTTTTTACTAGACGCTTAATCCAGCTCGGTTTCAATGGCCCCTATTCAGGAACGAGACATCAATTTATGGTTTATGAAAACCATCTTTTAAGTATACCATCCAATTCCGAATACTCTGTCCCACAATTGAGAATGATGGTAAAGGAAGCTGAATCTATCCTGAATCGCTCCATATCTGCCAGCGAATGGAATCGTTTGGAATAGCACCCCGGGGAGGTTCAGAAGTGGATAAAACAAAAATGACATACTTTAAGGATGATGACGTTTTCCATCTTGTTATTTTTGTGGAG
>CAYSUA010000055.1:16424-16643 GCA_964433795.1 uncultured Desulfobacteraceae bacterium
ACATGATACATAATGATGAAGAGTACAAAACGGCCCTGGAGAGGATCACCCACTTTCAAAAGCAGGTTGAACATCTGCGCAGAGTAGAAACAAATCCGGAGAACTATCGTCTGTCTGTTGCCGGTTTTCTGACAGAATTGGATCGAATGAATTTGGAAATCCGAGAGTACCTATGGTCGCACCCCAACCAGCTGAGTGAAAACCGGAGAAGTGCGTAGG
>CAYSUA010000056.1:0-16641 GCA_964433795.1 uncultured Desulfobacteraceae bacterium
GGGGGTGGGACATCATAAATGCGTCTCCAAATATGAACCTGTTCAGGGCCATGTCTTGCAGCCATGTCAAAGACCCTGAAGCGCCTCGTAATGCCGTTCATTAAGCCTCCAGGAGCGATGTGCCGGAATCCCCATAAGGTTCATCTCATCCAGGACGATCCACAGCGTCCGGATAGCCCGCTTGAGCACCGACGTAAATGCCACATCAAAGGAGTAACCTTCAATTATTTACCCCATCGATTTATCGGTCCAGTCCTAAACCGTGGAATAAATCCTATCAAATTACCATCCGAATCCGCCATTCCTCTTTCCATGGGACTATCAAGTATCGCATCGATTTGATCCTGAGTCAGATATTGAGCTTCGTAAACCATACCAAGCAGCTCCATCCGGTAAACAAAGGATCGAAGATGATTCCGGGAACCCTTCATGAGGTTTTGAAATACGGTTCGGATGTCGATGTTGTCGGTTTGTTCCAATGCATCTTCAAGGTCATAAATATCGAGATCTTCTATCGTTGCCCCCACCCGGACAGCATCTTCAAAGGACCTGCTGCCGGCTTCCACTAATTGATTATAGAGTTGTATAAAATCAGGATTTTCATACATACCAATGGCATCTTCCGTGTCCGGAACATAAAGTTCATATTTGTTCAAAAGCGCCTCGACCATTTGATGGTGCCGGTCCTCACTTTCAGCAATGTTGAAAAAAATAGGCTCTCCCCATATATCGTATAATGTCAAATAAACATCGCGTGCCAGTTTCTCTTCCTCAAGCATGTAGAGCAAATCGGCAATCTCAGATTCATCTATATCTTGATGAGGATATTCTAAGATGAGAGAAACCATGCCACCGGGGCTTCCGCTATTTACACCCCAACCCGGTCCTCCACGATACCTGGGTCCCCGGGCTTGGATATCAGCCGGCAGGGTCAGCATCATTGTTGTCAATAGCAAAAGGAATATCCAACGGCTTAAAAATCCTGCTTTTCTTTTCATTGCATTAGCTCCACATTATTTTTTATAGGCATTGCATCTCATATTGAAACCCAACTATAAAATTCTTTTTAATTTATTTGAAAAAACTTTTTTCATATATTATCGACGCTCGTTCGAAATCTTCATACAGCAACTTCAAGCGATCATTTGCCATGCCCACCTTTTCCTGCTTCTCTTCCTCTCTTTTTTTCGGATAGCAGGCCAGGCAGCGTTCAACATGGCTGGTTTTTCCCAAACTCGTTACGGCAAAGTCGACCATCAGAAAAATCTGTGCGTTTTTGTGGCTCGCAAAATGTTCAACAGCCGGCACATATTCCAGACTCACCTCGATGGACACTTCATTGCCTTCCCGTGCAAGGTTGATGTAGTCGTCAATCGCCATCACCGTTCCGTACTCTTCATGAACGCCTTCATATTTAACCATCATGTCCTCAAGGGTGAACAACCGTTTTTCTACTTCAATTCCGCCTTCTTCCAGGCGGCGATAATCCCTTTGCAGGTAACGGTTGGCAATCATCACCGCCTGAGATACGTGGGGGCACAGGTTGTGGGGGCAGCCCCGGGCATAGCACTTTCTAAATTTGTATTCCTTCCCGTTAATATCTCCGATATAGCGACTGAGGAAGACAAATGCCTGAAACGGATTGTCGCGATGGGCGAAATCAACCGGTAAGATTTCAAAAGAGACCTGGCAGTTTACCGACGAACCGCTTTTCTTGAATGCGATAAGGTCGGTAACACGATTGGGTGGAAAATTTGGGGTTATGGATTCCATTTTCGTCTCACCTTATCAACGTTATGCATGTTGGTTACGCGTTCGAAAGATCTTTATTTGGACACAGACCCGCAATGCCGACGCTTTCGCAGCGTGTGAACACAGCTGGTCTTTTACCTAAACTGATCGGGTAAACCTTGAACCCTGAACCGTTTAACCTATGTAGAAATTAATAAACAAACACCGCGTCGGATCCCATCGCTTCAATATTAACGGCGCCGGCGGCCGTGGTTTCAGCACCGTCAATCAGGTCGGACTCCTCTATGTTCCGCGCTTTGATGCACGGCACGCAGACCAGCATTTTCCCGCCCAGCTCCATGAATTCTGTGACCAGCTTTTTAATCGGTGGGAATCCGCCACCCGGCAGCACGTTGTCTGCATATCCTTTCTGGGCCAGATAGACCCCGTTGCCTTGAAGGACAACTGTGGCTTTTATGTCCATGGCCAGCGCAGCACATCCCATTACATAGGGCGTGGATGCCTTTTCCGGATTTTCTCCGCCGTGTGTCGCAATATAGAGAATTTTTTCTTCTTTTTCAGCCATTTTCTTTAACTCCTTTCTTAGTCTTTCATTCAAGATTCGATGTTGGACGTTCGATGTTCGATGTTCATTTTTTCAGTTCCTCCCGCATAAAAACAACTTAGCGAATATGATGGTAGCAACCGTTTGCCGGTTACACTGCTTGGCGAGCCATCAAGGTTGACAGGTCTTCCACATCGGCTCCGGCCTTTCTCAGGTTGCCGAGACAGATGGGACACATGGCAACAATGGGTGCATCGGTTGTTTCAAGTTCTTTGATGCGGCGATCCACCACTTCCGCGGAAAGTTTCGGCGAAATGGATTCAGCCGGCCCTCCGCAGCAATTGGTGAATAGTCCTGAATTTCTGATGGGCACGCATTCTATTCCCATATCGGAAAGCACTCTGGCCGGAACATCGGACAGCTCCAGGTATCTTCCATAAAAACAGGGATCGTGAAGGGCAATCCGCCGGCTGCCGTTTTTCGACCTGAGGTTGACCCGCTCAAAATACGCCTGAACCTCAAAACTTTCACCCGTATATTTAGGATAGAGTATTTTCATGGCGTAGGTGGTATGGGGATCCACCGTGATGAGTTTTTGAACACCGTTCTTTTTCAACTTTTCCGCTACATATTTGGTATGCCGGACAAATCCCTCCTGGTCCCCAAGGTCGTAAAGTAAGATACCGCTGTAGTCATCGAGCTTTGGATCATAAAAATAATCTGCTTTGGATTTGGTCAGAATTGCAGCGATATCCTTCAGGATGCGGTTAAACTTTTTCTTCTCCTCTCCGGGGGTAATGGCCGCCAGTCCCAACCCGGACATCAGTTTCGGTATATATTTACCGTACCCGGCGTACCCGGCCAGCTTCGTATCCTCATAGCGAGCCAGATAGGTGGTCGATTTTTCAATATAGGGAGCAAACTGGTACATCAACCCGGTAAAAAGTAGGGCATCGCCCTGTCGAGGAACATCCGCGTTTTTCCACCAGTTGTTAATCACAAACTTCGGTACACCAAAGGGGTTTTTTGTTTTCCTAACGTTGCCGGCGATCAGGCCGATGATATCCTTGGGGTTATACATTTCAAGACCTCCTCCAGTTCGAAACCACATAGCGTTTTAACCCTAGAATAACTTCTCCGGGATCCGCCTCTCTCGGGCAGGTCTGGGTGCAGAGCCCGCAGTGCAAACATCGCCAGAGTTCCTCAGCATTTTCCAGGATTCGATCTTTGGCGCCAAGCTGGATGTAGCGGATCATCCTGCGTGGAAAATGTTCGTAAATGAGGGGACAGATGGCTGCACAGGTGCCGCAATTAAAACATTCCAAAGCCGTCTCATTTCCATATTCTGCTAACTCTTCAGCAAAATTCGGATTTACCAATGCCATTTTTTTCCTCCCGGGGACGGATTCATATTCGCCGGTCGATTTCACAATACCTTGCATACCGCCCCGAATTAATCAGGTACTGCCGCCGACTCAACCGTGGCGAGTTCGTATTTAAAGTAGCTTCCGTCTTTTTCCGCTTCTTTAATCACACCGTATTTTTTCAAAGTGGCAACGTACCAGAGGGTCTCGGCCGTGGATATACCCGTTGCTGCAGCAATTTCAGGAACCGTCCGTGCCTCTTCTTTCAAATGATCCTCGATGGCTTTAATGGCTTTTTTCTGAGCCTTCATTTTGGCCGAGGCCGCCTTGATAAATGGCTTCCGACTTTCACGGAGCTTCTTCATGGCTTCCTTTTTCTCTTTTTTATCCTGTTCGCTGTCACTCATGGATAACCCTCTTTGGTCACAAATATTCAATTCTCAATTCTCAATTTTCAATGTTCAATCTCCAGTTCCCCGATCATTCAGCCGGCGCTGGTTCGGCAACGATCCGGTCCACCATGGCTTCATACTGTTTCAGGGTCCAGCCGTTAACTTCAATGGCGTTTTCCGGGCATACCGCCACACAGGCGCCGCACCCAATGCACAGGGCCGGTGCCACCTGTGCGCGTTGAACCTTTTGCCCGTCCACTTCCGTTTCAATCAGATTCAACGCCCCATCGGCCAGGCAAGCCTCCACACAGGCGCCCGTTCCGCTGCACTTTGTAAGGTCAACTTCCGCCACGAACGGATCGAGTTCCACATAACCTTTGCCGAGTAGGGCCGCAGCCTTTACCGCTGCTCCGCCTGCCCCGTTGCAAGCCTCTCCCACGTCCATGGGGGCCTGACAGGTGCCGGCCAATAATATACCGGCCATGGGCAGTTCCACAGGCCTCAGTTTCGGATGGACTTCAAGCAGGAAACGGTCCACGCCCACGGGAAGTTTCATCATGTCCACCAGTTCGGATATTCCGGTGGGCTCCATACCGGTTGCCAGCACCACCAGATCAACCGGCACTTCGATCTCCTCGCCAAAGGTCAGGGTGTCTTTAACCTTGACCAGCAACGGGTATGTATCGGAATAGTTATTTTCGATTACCTCGGGTGATTCGTCGGCTTCAAACCGCAGGAAGACCACCTTATTTTGCGATGCCAGGTTGTACAATTCTTCCTGGCCCCGGCCGTAGGTTCGTATATCCCGATAGAATTCGTATACCGTTGTCCCGGAATACGTTTCACGGATAATGTTGGCTGCATTGAGTGTTGCCGAACAGCAGGTGCGCGAGCAGTACTCATTTAAACATCCGGATTCATCTTCCGGGTGAATGCCCGGGATTTGCCGGCTTCCCACACAGTGAATCATGGCCACACTCTGAATTTCCCGTCCGTTGACCTTCAGCCGGTTGCTGCCGGATTGTTTTTCGGCCAGGATCCGGATCAGATCCGGAAGGGTAATGACTTCCTTATGATCTCTGTAACCGTATTCGCCCCGGCGCGGCACATAAGATTTGAACCCGGTGGCCAGAACGATCACGCCGGTATCAATCGTTAATTCTTCCGGGGCTGCGGGAACGGGACCCGTAAATACGCCGGCAAAAGGGACCCACTCGCCGGGTTTGAGCCGGTTGAGGTTCGGGAATTTTGGGGGTTGTTTTTTTACGCCGAGTTTAAAATTGCCCACATAGCCTTCAAAGCTTTCAACAACCCCGCAGGTATGTACCGTAATGGCGGGATCACTTATAACCTGTCCGGCAAGGTCGGTAATCAAATCGGCGGCTTTTTCCCCTGTCGGCGCCAACCGATCCAGCCGTGCCGACTGACCGCCCAGATAGGGGGATTTTTCGATGAGGGTGACTTGGATTCCCCGATCCGCCAGATCTTTTGCGGCTCGCAACCCGGAAATACCACCGCCGATAACCGTGGCATGCGGTCTGGCATCAACGCGGATCGGCTCCAGCGGGTTGAGCAGCTCGGCCTTGGCGGTGGCAGCCGATACCAGGCGTGTGGCCTTATCGGTGGCAGCCTCTCCGTGATGCACCCAGCTGACGTGCTCCCGGATGTTGGCATGTTCGTAGACATAAGGATTCTTGCCGGATCGAATCATGGTATTTCGAAATGTGATTTCATGGAGACTGGGTGCGCAAGAGGCCACAACCACTCGATCGACGGTACCGTTTTGCAGGTCTTCCATGATCATTTCCTGTCCCGGATCGGAGCACATGAACATGTTGGTTCGCGCCACCGAGACCCCGGGCAGTTTTTCCATTCGGTCACGAACCGCTTCCACATCCACATGGTCGGATATGTTTCCACCACAGTAACAGATGTAAACGCCTACATTTCTCTGTTCCGTGCTTTCACCACTTTTATTGTTTTCGTCGGTCATTGCCGCATCTCCCAGTCATCAAAAATTCATGCATTCATATACGAGATAATAGGTTGTACTCACGCTACCGCTTTGCGGGGTTGATTGGCTGTCGTTAAGTATTTAGCCGCCTCCATTGCCGCCGCACCGGACTCGGTAATCGTATCGACGATATCTTTGGGTCCGGCCGCAGCCCCTGCCACAAAAACCCCCTCCATATTGGTGAGGGTCGGTGCAAGCTTGGGGTTTACCGTATGGATGAAATGATCGGGTGCTGTCGCTACGGAGCAGATGCCTAAAGGAGCCCAATCCGGCACCATCCCCAGCGACAGCACCACAAGGTCGTGGTCTGTTGTTGTGACGCCGTCGCCATTCTGGGATTCATAACGGACCGCTACACTGTCGTTATCGCCGGCGCTGACAGAGGCCACTTTCGCCTTTTCAAATTCAATACCCATGGCCTTGGCATTCTGGTAAAATTGTTCATATCCTTTCCCGAATGCGCGGATATCCATATAGTAAATGGTGATATCCGCCAGAGGCAGCGAACCGGACAGCAGCATGGCCTGCTTGATGGCATACATGCAGCAAACCCGCGAGCAATAGGATATTCCCATGCTCTTATCCCGGGACCCGGCACATTGTACATAAGCGATGGAATCCGGTTCCATACCGTCCGAAGGCCTCAAAACACGATTGTACGGGCCGTGAGGGGCCAAAAGCCTTTCCATCTGCAGAGAGGTAATCACATTCGGAATCTCCCCGTTTCCGTACTGCGGCTTATTTCCAACGGAAGTGAGCTCAAAACCGGTGGTCAGAACAGCTGGTTTGGTACGGATAACAAAATCTTCGGGTTGCTGAAAATAATCCACGGCCTGGGTCGGACAGACTTTGGCGCACTTGCCGCACAGCATACAATTTTCCACGTCCAATACGGCAATCTGAGGAATGGCGTTTGAAAACGGAATGGATACGGCCTTGGTTGCTGAAAACCCTCCTTGCTCTTCATCGGATACGTATATCGGACAGGCGTATTCGCACTGTCTGCACCCGATGCATTTGTCCGGATCCACGTATCGCGGGCGCTGGGTAACGGATGCCGTTATGCTGTCTCCTTGACGATCCAGAGCGTTCAAATCGCAATAAGTGAACAGGGAGATGTTTTCATGATGCGCCGCAGCCGCCATCTTCGGGGTCGTGATGCAGCTGGCACAATCGAGGGTCGGAAACACCTTGGACAGGCGAATCATTTTTCCTCCGATGGATGCGTCTTTTTCCACGACCGCCACTTTAAAGCCTTGATCCGCCAGATCCAATGCCGACTGCAAGCCGGCAATCCCGCCGCCGACAACCAGTGCGTCAAACTCTAATACTTGCATGGAACCCATTCATTCCTCCTCATAGATAACCATCAGTTTGGTGAGAAAACCGGCGACCCCAGTTCCTTTACCAGGTCGTTCATCAGGTTCACTTCATTTAGAAATGCCCGATTGCACACCGTGCAGATGGCGGTCAGACGCAACCGCCGGATGTCCAAGTCCTCTTCTTTCATCATCTGATATACCCGGTCCAGTCTTGTGGCGAGGGCCTTGTAAGCACCTTCATAGGGACACTCTTCACCGCAGGACATGATGATAATTCCGCTGATTCCTTTCTTAAAGCAATCGATGTAGAATTGTTCCGGGAAAAGAACCGGGGCGCGTACCCTGAGGATATAGGTATTCGCGGGGTAGGTCGAATGGGCCTGCCCCACGGAATCGGCCCCGGGATAGGCACAGCTTTCGGTAGCCAAGATCAATATCTTGTCCTCGTTAACACTGCTTCCGTTGGTAGCCATTGCGCTCCTGCCTATTTGTTTCTGCGGACAAAGTGTTTGTCATACCCATCGGCTTCCACAACGCCGAGATATTCATGGCCGACCTTGTTGGCCCAGGCGGGAATATCCTTGCGGGTACCGGAATCATTGGAGAAGATTTCCAGCACTTCACCGACCCGAACTTTGCCGATTCCCTTTTTAGCTTCCAAGAGCGGTCCGGGGCAGGCACTGCCTCTGGCATCTACGGTACTTGCCGTTTCGATTGTACTAACATCTACTTCAGACATGATTTTCCTCCCTTCGGTTAATGGGGTTCAATTTTTTTTAACTGCACCTTAAATACCGGCTCATCGCCGTTACAATTTTCATTGAAAGAGAACTCACACGCAGACTCCGGTAAAATTCGCTTAAGATCTTTGGATATGCTTGCGTCATCTCCTACGATTTCCATAAACTCTCCCGGTTTCATCTCCTTAAAGAGATTGGTAATTTGAAGTAGAGAGAAAGGGATTATGGTTCCCCGCAGATCAAATGAATACATCTTAAATACCCGAGCCTTAATTTCTTATTTTGTATCATCAACTGATTTGTATTCTCACATAGAGCAATTTGGATGCCAAATTCATAAATCTAATAAGCAAGGTGATTTTGGGTTCGCGATTTTTTTCAGTTTTTATAAAGAATACAGAAAGTTCGACCATTTCACCGACAGAGTAGTTATACATAAGAGCCCGTGTCGGCGGTTTTGACTTTGACATAGAACTGTTCACATGTTAAACAATTGAACAGTCAAACTGTTATATTTTTGAACAGGAGCGATATTGATGAATACGCACAACCTGAACGATTACTGGAAAACCGTTGTCGACACCATTCAAGACGGTGTAATGATCGTGAACCCGGAAGGGATAATTGTATCGGTCAATCGGGGATTCGAAGAAATTACCGGATACAGCCGCGAGGAGATTCTCGGTAAATCCTGCGAGACTTTAAACTGCAACTCCTGTGAAATAGTCCGAAATGAGGAAAGCTGCCATTGGTGTGTCATGTTTAAAAAAGGTGAATTAAGAAAGCAAAAATGCCTGCTGGTACGCAAAGACGGCCGATCCGTGCATGTGATAAAAAACGCTTCGGTTTTAAAAGACAGGCAGGGAAATGTTACCGGTGCCGTGGAGACCATGACCGATGTATCGGACTTGATCGACAAAGAAACGCAAATCGAGACTTATCGAAGAGAATTGGACGAAGAAGACCGATTTCATGGCATGATCGGTGTATCTCCCCCAATGCAACAGGTATTCGAATTAATTTCAAATGCCGACAAATCCGATGCTCCGGTGATTATCTACGGTGAAAGTGGTACCGGAAAAGAGCTGGTCGCCAGAGCAATCCACGAAACAGGCCTCCGGAAAAAGAAACCCTACATAAAGGTCAGCTGCGCAGCCTTGAACGAATCGCTGCTTGAAAGTGAGCTGTTCGGGCATGTGAAAGGCGCTTTTACCGGTGCCCATCGAAGCCGGGAGGGCCGTTTTGAGGCTGCTACGGGTGGTGATATCTTTCTTGATGAAATCGGTGACTTGCCGCTTTCGACACAGATTAAGCTCCTGCGGGTCTTAGAGGAAAAGGTAGTTGAACGCGTAGGGGATCATCGCCCGATTAAAGTTGACGTACGCATCATATCCGCGACTAACCGGGATCTAACGAATCTCATTGCCAAGGGCGCCTTTCGGGAAGATTTTTATTATCGAATCAACGTGATACCGATCCGGGTGCCCCCGCTTAGGGAAAGAGTTGAAGATATTCCTTTGCTCGCCAGGTCCTTTTTTAACCGTATTCAGCTCAAAAGCGGTAAAATGATCCAGGGAATTTCCAACGAGGTGTTGGAGGTCCTGATGCATTACACCTGGCCCGGCAACGTCAGGGAGCTTAAAAGCGCCTTTGAATTTGCCTTTGTGTCCTGCCAAGGTGAAACCATAAGCATTGAACATCTACCGATTAATATTTTAGGGCAAAAAGATGCGACACAAGTCAAAGAGGCGCCACCGGTCAGCCTGGACGATATCAGAAAAAAGCGTCTTATCATAGCGATGGAAAAAGCCGGGGGCAATCAATCCGAGGCCGCCCGGCTGTTGGATATATCCCGCACCAGTGTCTGGAACCAGATGAAACGATTTAATCTTCGGGGCAGGGATTACATAAAAAATTAAAACGAATCGATTAACCGGACAACGCAAGGTTTACCGCTACCTGTTCGGACCTATGCTTTCGCGGTGATTAGGCATTTTAAGAGGGATATCCCATTTTTTCATGTATTTCCAGATGGCGGTACGGCTTAGCCCGACACGGCGCCCCACTTCTGCCTTGTTCCATTCGCATTCATCCAACAGTTCGAGCAATGCTTCCTTTGACAGCTTTTTCCGTTTCACGAGGGGGTGCCCGACCGTTGCGGGGATCTCTGAACAGTCCGCGTTATATTCGGTTCGACGGATTTCAACCGGAAGATCGAGTGGGCCGATTTGATCTCCGTTGCAGAGCACGAATGCGTGCTCGATGGCATTTTCCAGTTCGCGAATGTTTCCGGGCCAGGCGTAATCCATGAGCAATGCCATGGCGGCCTGAGACATGCTCTGAACCCGTTTGCCGGTTTTTTTGTTCATAAGGTTTAAGAAATGGCTCACCAGAAGGGGAATGTCTTCCCTCCGTTCCCGAAGCGGCGGCAGGTGAATGGGAAACACTTTGAGCCGGTAATAGAGATCTTCCCGAAAAGACCCGTCACGCACTCTGGCGTATAGGTCTTGATTCGTGGCGGTGATGACCCGGATATCGATCTTGCGTGTTCTAGATTCACCCACACGCTCGATTTCCCGTTCCTGTAATACCCGAAGAAGCTTGACCTGAATAAATGGACTCAGTTCCCCGATTTCATCGAGAAAAATGGTTCCACCCTGGGCCTCTTCGAATCGACCGGTGCGGTCCCGAACGGCGCCGGTATATGCACCTTTCACATGTCCGAACAGCTCACTCTCCATAAGCGTTTCGGAAAGGGCGCTGCAGTTTATCGTTATCAGGGGGCCGTCTCTGCGTTCACTGTTGTAATGGACGGCTCCGGCAACCAGTTCCTTGCCGGTACCGCTTTCGCCCTGAATCAGGATTGTCGATTCGCTTGATGCGGCGGCCTTGATGGCGCTGAACACCAATCGCATGTTCCGGCCCTTGCCGATGATATTGTCCAGGCGGTGAATCTCGCCCAGTCGCAACGCGGCCTCTTCCGCCTTCTGCCGGGCCCGGTTCAGCTCGGTGAGATCGGTGACGGTTTCCACCACGCCGATGATATTGTTGTTTTCATCTCTGACCACACTCGCGTTTTTGATCACCGGTACATCATGCCCGTCCTTGTGGCGCACCTGGCATTCTTTAGCCTCTGAAACCTCTTTTTCGAAGATTCCGCATCTTTCGATGCCTGCGGGGCATTCCTTCCCAAAGCATCGGCTGCACTGCAGCAATTGGCAGGTATTGCCCAGCGCCTCCCCGGCACTATATCCGCTGATTCGTTCCATGGATCGATTCCAGGATGAAATCCGCCCATCCCCATCCATCGTAAACACCCCGTCCGCCATGGCGTCGATGATCCGACTGACAAATCGGTGGTTCCAAATCTCATGGGTCTGGTTTTCCATTATCCAAGCGCCTCCTATTCGTCCTGCTATCGTTACCGTAACGTTACTTAACGTTACAAGTTTATTACTATCGAATATCCACCCTGTCAATAAGAAAAGTTAAATAAGCCCAGACTGACTGCATTGAAACGTATGACCAACGAAAATTCTGCAAGCAATAAGAAGAAAGGTAACACCTTTAATCGTTACCGAAACCAGCTATGAATTAAAAGTAACGCAACTTTCACCGTCTTCGGTCTTGAAAATTCCTCATCTTTCATTTTTCAAAATTATCTTATAATAATTTTTTCTGTAATTCAGGGAAGTTATACTGTTGCCCTCCAGTCGACCGGCTCTATGCCGACTTCTGGCACGGATATTGATCTAACCCCGATAAACGGGATAAGTGCCTTCACTAAATTTTTTTCTTGTTAAAAAACAAGAAAAAAATTTCTAAGGCACTAATAATCTTCAAAACGAAGCAACCGGAAAGATGGCACAACGAAAAAGAAATAACTCCAAAAAGAAAGGAGAAAACCATGAAGGCAAGAAACTGCTGTAAAACAATGGAAATGGAACTTAGCGGATGGAAAGCAATCGTTTATGACATTGCCCGAAAAATGGAGCAGCTGCCCGGTGGAGAAAAGGTAAAAATACTTCCCAACATTGAAGATCTCCATATGCTCATCGCGGAAATGGACGATAGGATTGATCATATCCGGGATAACTGCACACCGGAAACCGGGATGGACGACATTCAGACCGATCGGGAAAACTTCAACACCGCTATATCCACGCTTCGGGTAAACGCCGAAGAAGCCATGCGAATGCTGGGAGCCGGTGATTTCGGAGGATAATCAACACGTTTCATGATGCATCGGGTTTCGAATAACGCGGCGGCCATACCGCCGCGTTATACAAGATGCTGCTTATGATTATTATCCCGGCACCGGGCCAATGTTTCAATCCGCCAGCGGCGGACAAGCCCTCCTGGGGCGGATAAAGGTTTGATTCCCCGTAGCTTGCTGCGGTGCAGTTCATTGTCAAAATAAACAAATAGAATGAAAGATAAAACCATGAGCAAAATTGAAATGCCATCTCAGAAAGATTTTACAGATGAGATTAAAGAAGGCGTATCACTGGTCGATTTTAACGCGCCCTGGTGCGCTCCCTGCCGTATTCAGGATCCCATCATTAAGGAACTTGAAGAAGCGTACAGCAAAAAAGCCGCCATCGCAAAAATCAATATTGATGAAAATCGGAAACTCGCCATGAACCTTGGAATCCAAAGCATTCCAACGATTATCATTTTCAAGGAAGGCAAAGAACTTTTCAGGTTTGTTGGTCTTCAGACCGTAAAAACCCTATCCACTGCCCTTGACACTGCTTTGGATGAATAAAGCCGGGAGAAAAGCGATATGGGACAATGTGTGAATCATCCCGAGCGGGAAACCGGGTACTTGTGTATGAAGCACAACATCTATATGTGCGAGGAGTGCCTCCGGTGCAGGGACCCTGAGATTTACTGCAAGTTTCGGTCATCCTGTCCCATTTGGTTCATGGATAAACGCCAGAAGGGCCTGGATGCTGACAAGACAGCCGAAGAGGAGATACACCAGTATCGGGTCATATTTCAACCGGAAGACCGCGGGGTCACCGTACCGGCCGGCAGCAGGCTGCTGGATGCTGCTCAGGAGGCCGATATTTACCTGAATGCCTCATGCAACGGAAAAGGGTCTTGCGGAAAATGCAAGCTGGTGGTTGAGTCCGGGGATGTGGAAAAAAAGACGACCCCGTTGCTGACCGAAAGGGAAAAAGAGAGAAACTACGTGTTGGCATGCCAGAGCCGGGTGAAGGGTGATGTAACCGTCCGGATACCGGAAGAGGCTTTTGAAAAGCGGCTGAAGGTGGCCGGAATGGGTCAGGAGGCCACATCACGGCTCAAAGGGTTGGTCGAAGAAATCGATCCCATGCTAAAGGAAATACCCTTGGAACTGGCTCAACCAACCCTTGAAGATTCGGTGAGCGACCTGGACCGGCTCAACCGTGGACTGAAAAGAGAAGGATGCGACGTGGCACGGCTCAATGTCGGTATCCGGGTGATGCGCCAGCTTGCCGAGGTCATTCGTGAAGACAGTTGGAAGATCACCGCTTCAATCATCCGGCGCAAATGTTCCAAAGAAATCCTCGATGTCCGGTCGGGAAACGGTAATAATCAGCCACTGGGGATGGCCATCGATATCGGAACCACGTCCATAGTGGTCTACCTGGTGGATATGACCGATGGTTCCATCATTGCCGCCACGTCCGGACACAACGGTCAGGCGGCATGTGGGGACGACGTCATCAATCGCATTGTCTGTGCCGAGAAAGACGGCGTAAAGAAGCTCAGCCGGATGGCACTTGCCACCATCAACAGCCTGATCGGAGAAGCATTGGATAGCGCCAGTGCCGATTCCATGCAGGTGAAGAATATCGTTTTGTCCGGTAATACAACCATGGCCCATCTGCTGCTTCAAATCGATCCGCGCTACATTCGACGAGAGCCCTACATTCCGACGGTTTCAGAATTTCCGATTTTGCAGGCCGGAGAAATAGGGCTGAAGGCCAACCCGATTGCCGCCGTATTCGTCATGCCCGGACCGGCCAGTTATGTGGGCGGAGATATCGTATCCGGTCTGCTCTATACCGGATTCCACCGGGAAGAGCCGTTGACCCTGTTCATCGATGTGGGCACGAACGGAGAAATCGTGCTGGGAAACAAAGACTGGCTTATGACGGCCGCATGCAGCGCGGGACCGGCCTTTGAAGGGGGAGGTATCCGTTGGGGGATGAGGGCCGAGCAGGGGGCCATTGAAAAGATCGCCATAAATCCAGAAACGCTGGAACCTGAATTTTCTACGGTGGGTGATGAGACCCCCCGGGGTATTTGCGGCTCGGGGATGATCGATCTGATCTCAGAACTGCTTGAAACAGGCGTTATCGACCGCAGCGGCCGGTTCCAGAAAGATCTGAACCACCGCCGGATCAAGCAATTGGGAGATGAATCCGCCTATATCCTGGCCTTTGCGAACCAGATGCCGATGCAGGAAGATATCGTTTTCACCGAATCCGACCTGAAAAACCTGCTCTACAGCAAGGGTGCCGTGTATGCCGGCTTTACCACGCTGCTCAAGGAAGCAGGTCTGGATTTTTCCATGGTTGAGCAGATATTGATCACCGGCGGATTCGGCCAATACCTTAACATCGAAAAGGCTATACGCATCGGTTTGTTGCCGGATATCGAGCGGGATAAGTTCCACTATATGGGAAACAGTTCCATCGTCGGGGCATACATGGCCCTGCTGTCCAATGCGTACCGCCGGGAGGCTCGTGAAATCTGCAGCAATATGACCTATATCGATTTTTCCCGAAACAACAGCTACATGGATGAGTTCACATCGACTCTGTTTCTGCCGCATACCAACCTTGAGTTGTTCCCGAATGTTGTATATTAAGTAATTAAGATGAAATATCGATGGAAGCTGCTGATTCTACTATTGGTCATCTCAATCATACCGATTGTATCGTTGAGAACGTTCGGCATTCATAGTGTCCGCAACATGGCGGATGTCGTCAAGGAACAGGTGCGACAGTCACAGAGAGAAGAAGCCGAAAACCGATTGCAGTTTATCCTGAATAGGTTTTCCGAAGCCATGGGGAGAAGTCGCGATCAGGTGGAAATGGCTCTTATTTTTCAAGCATCCGAAGTCCATCGCAACCTGAAGAGCATCCTGCCTAAAATCAAACAGAGCCAAGATATTGTAAAATCAGACCCGGAAATGTCCGATACCGGCCGTTGGCTTGTCGGACCGGTTTTATCGGACCAATCGAACCTGTGCCTTTCCTCTCCCCTCGCTGTGAATAAAGCCTTTGCAATAAGCATTACGGACCAACTGTCAAAGGCTGCCCCCATCTATCAGGCCGTCTCCGAACAACTCGGGATATTGAGTCTACGGCATTATACCGGTCTTGAAAATGGAGCGTACGGGGTATACCCGTGTCCTAAAGAAATCCCCGAACATACAGATGCGAGAGCACAGGCTTGGTATAAGACAGTATTTGAAGAGCGGATGTCTTCATGGTCAAGCCCGTTCATCGATGAAGCCACCGGACAGGTGGTAATGGCCGTTTCAGTTCCCTTAGAGCTGGAAGAAGAAAACATAGTCGGGGTGACTAGTCTTATTGTGCCTCTGGATGCTATCCTGGAGTCGGCATTACCCATATCGGATATGCCCGCCGGCGTTTCCTCCTATGCTGTTGCGCTGTCCCTTCGACCGGAAAGCGGCAAGGTCGGTGCCGAAATACTCGTACAATCACAGGAATCCGGCAAGACATTGCCTGATGACATGCTTCGACAAGAAGAGCGGTGGTTGATGTCGTCGGACAAGGGACAATTCAAGGAAATGCTTCAGGATTTTGCGGTTCGAAGGCATCGAATTCGAGAAATGCCACACAAGGGACAAGCGAGTTATTGGGCATACGGTCCGTTGCCTCACCAGGGGACGGCATTTGTATTCATCATCCCAAGGGATGAGGTCCTCCAATCGGCCCATCCGGTTTTAGAATCAATCCGTAACCGGGTGCATACAGTGGAAAATCTGACCATCGGATTTCTCATTTTTCTGGTGGTCTTAGCAATTGTTCTAGCTTTATTGTTTTCACGCACCGTTACAAGGCCGCTGGAAGCACTGACAAAAGCATCCAAACAATTGACCGCCGGAGACTTCACAACACGCGTCGACATTAAATCGAGTGATGAATTTCGGGAATTAGGACGTATTTTTAACCGGGTTGGCCCCCAGTTGCAGGAACACTACGAAGTACGGCAGTCTCTTGCGGTGGCAAAAGAAATTCAAAGTCATCTTCTTCCAGATGCTTCTCCATCCATTCCAGGGTTGGAGATTAAAGGAATTACCCTTTATTGTGATGCGACAGGAGGAGACTATTTCGACTATTTGTGCGTAAGGGAGCACGGGAAGGATAAACTCTGCGTCGCCGTGGGGGATGTGGCAGACCACGGAATACCATCGGCGCTTCTTATGGCGACCGCACGGGCTTTTTTACGATTACGCTCATCAATGCGTGGAAGGCTTAAAGATATTT
>CAYSUA010000057.1:0-16630 GCA_964433795.1 uncultured Desulfobacteraceae bacterium
TCTGCTGTTCATCGATTCTCACGGCCCCATGCCCTATGGAAGGGCGGACCTGGCTAAGGAGGGTCAGGAGGAACTCATCGCTTTTGCCCGTGAGATCTGGCCCGATTTCGATCGGCAAATCGACTGGATCCAGAAGCTCATCTACCCCACCATACTTCCCCTGGCTCAGCTCAAGCTCACCGGACCGCACCGCCCGGGTTTTCATGTACCCGAGATTCGCGGTCTGTATCTGGCAGGGGATGCGACGTACCTGACCGGCTCCGGTATCGGCAGTGCCACAAAGAGCGCTCTTAAATGCGTTGAAGAAATAGTTAACAAGACAAACACCTGACCCGGACAAGCCGGCAGCCTCCAAAACTCGGCGATCAGGTCCTGGCCGAAACCGGTATGCGGTTTTCCTCGGCAATTCAAACCCCGCCTTGGCATATAAATGGCGTGCTTCCAGCAGATCACACTGAGTCCATAACCGAATCATCCTTATCAACAATATATTGTGTTATTCCTTGACATGATACACTACAAGTTGTATTTGAGGAGTTAACCTTTTCTTATCTCCAGTTGACGGATACTGATTTGATGATCCCTTTAAAACGGCTTCAAAGGTTGTTGCTTTACGGATTGTTGTTCCTTTCGATATCCGTTTTTCTCGGCGCCTATCCCCAGCAGCATAAAGATATCCGAAATCCGGCCAAAGCTTTGCAGCCGGTGTATTCCTATCCCAAGTTCAGGGATGATCTGGATTATCGATACCTGACCCTGGCCATACAGCGGAACATCGAATACCTTAGAAAACTTCCTTCCCGCTCTATTTTTGTTTACGGACCCCATAAATTTACCTGCCGTCAGGTTTTGGAGAGCCAAAAAGCCTTTTTGGCCATCGTGACCCGGGGTTTAACCGATGAAGAACTGAACAGGGAAATACGGAAGCATTTCCGGATTTATCGTGCGGCAGGTCGATCGAAAAATCGAAAAGTTCTTTTTACTGGGTATTATGAACCTGTATTTGAAGCGAGCCTGAAACGCAGCAGCGTGTACCGTTATCCCATATATCGAAAACCGGCCGATCTCATAAAAATTGATTTAACCCTATTTGACCGGAAGTATCGGGGTCAAACCATAGTTGGCAGGTTTCACAACAATTCCGTACAACCTTACTATACCCGGTTTCAAATCGAGGGCGGTGGGGCATTGGAAGGAAAAGGACTTGAAATCGCATGGTTGAAAGATCCTCTGGACACCTATTTGCTTCATGTTCAGGGAGCCGGACAGCTGCGGTTGCCGGATGGTGATTCCATTTATGTCGGGTATGAGGCTTCAAACGGGAGGAAGTATCGAAGTTTCGGCAAGTATCTGATGGACAATGGGTTGCTTTCCCCAAACCAGATGAGTCTCAAGGACATCAGGCAGTATCTAATCCGGCATCCGAAAGTTGTTGAAGATGTATTTAATTATAATGATTGCTACACGTTTTTTGAAAAAGTAGAGCAGGGTCCTTTGGGAAATATTAATGTGCCGCTTACCCGTGGAAGATCTTTGGCCCTGGACGATTATCTGTTTCCGAAAGGGGCGCTTGCCTTTATATCAACCAAAAAACCCCGGATAAATAGCCGGGGTAAAATCGTGGGATGGACTTCATTCTCTCGATTTGTCCTGAACCAGGACACCGGCTCAGCCATTAAAGGAGCCGGCAGGGCTGATCTTTATTGGGGGAGCGGCCCACGTGCCGGTGCAGAGGCATGGCAAATCAGACACGACGGCGATTTGTATGTTCTGATTAAGAATCGCTGATATACGGTCGTGTCAACACCTCTATTTTTCCTCATCGGGTCTTAAATCAAAATCCATTCTCTTTCGATCCTTGCGATATCCTCCAATAGACTATGTTTGAAATCTTCTATACGGTCGGCATTTTCTTTCAATGTTTCGGCGGATTCGTTACTTTCAAGTTCATCGATTACCATTTTATACAGATGGGGCCTGAGTTGTGAATATACTTCAGTATTTCTGAAGGTTTTCTTATCGATTTCAGTGGAAAGCACGCTTCTGCAGGAGCGGATCAACTCACGTCTTTTGGCTTGTCGTTGCCTACGCTTTTCTACTCCCCAGTGTACCCAAGGGGCAATGAGAGAGCCGACAACGCCCCCGGCTACACCGAAAATTGCTGCAACCAGATAAAATAAAACCGTATCGTTCATGGAACCTAAACCTTTCTGTCAGTCTTTTTAGGGCAAATGGTTATATGTTTTTCCGGTTATGCAGAAACCTCAAGTCAAGCTCTTACGGCTCACCTCCAAAGCCTATTCCTGTAAGTAACTTGGGCTTTGTGCATAACCGCATATGTTTTTAACTATCCGATCGGTGGCCTAGTTAGTGTCCGTCCATAAATGGTCTTTTTGTCCAATCTCATCGTTATGCTCAAAAAATAATCCTCGGAATATCAAACATATACCTGTGGTTATTTTTTTCGCATGCCTTGATCTTGAACAAAAATCCTCATTTCTGAATGGACACTAGTTAAGCAGGTTTGATCAGATTATGAAAGTACTTTTTAAGATTTCCACGTATGTCCTAAAAAACTGGAATCAGAAAAGATGATTTAGATATATGCAGAATCGATGATGTGTTGAAGCGGTTAGCCGTTTTCGATCAGCTCCTGCTCGTAAAGCTTCTGATATTTGAAGACTTTTTTGATGTACCGTTTTGTGGTCTTATATGGCGGAACACCGTTATATTTTTTGACTTTTCGGCTTCCGGCATTATATGCGGCCAGTGCCAATGAGGGGTCTCCGTTGAATTTGTTTAAAAGTTGGCTGAAGTATTTCACTCCGGCATGAATATTCTGTTCCGGGTTAAAGCTATCCTTCACGCCGAGCGATCTGGCTGTTCGGGGCATTAACTGCATCAATCCCCTTGCCCCTCTTTTGGATACCGCCTTGGGGTTATAATTGGATTCAGCCATGATAATAGCCCGTATGATGGCGGGGTTGACCTTGTATTGGTTTGCCGCCGCCAATATTATGGGCATATACGGGTCTTTGGAGGCTTGATCCTCTTTAGGAGATGAGCGGTCCGGTTCCAATTCCTTAAGGTCCCGAACTTCAGGCTCAAATGGTGATTCAAGTGATTCAAAGGTAGAGGTGTAGTTGATGGATATTTCGATTTCCGGCATCCTCTCCTGTTGGCTGTGCTGAAACGAAAAGTTGGCGATAATCGGCACAATGGCCAGGAGATATATCCAGCTGAATCGAATAATATGGGTCGGTTGTATCGGCTTGTTGTCAATCATATCGTTTATTGATTGTCTAAATCGTATAAAGGTTTTTCCAGAATATGAGTTTGCTATAGGATTAACCGTTTGTTTAGACCTTTTTTACAGCAGAAACATAGCTTTTGGCAATACGTCAAATGTATGGTTTATCTTCGTATTTTTTGGATCAAGAATCGTAAAAAGAGACTAGACATGTCGTACTAAAATATTAGATGCTGTGCCGCCCGCAACGGTTTTGCCGATTCATAGAAACAATCATAATTGAATAATAATAAATAATATCGTATGGTTATTCGCTTGTAAATTATCTTGAAATCGACCCTCCTGTCCTAGGACTTTATCCGATCGGTGGGTGGGGGCCCGGTTTGCTGATTTTTCTTAAGCGGCGACAATGAGTCCTTTTGTATGACAATCGCATCGAAGGGAGAGGTATTCTTGAATTTTTCCAACTCCTTGCGTGCTTCCGATAGGGTTTCATAATGCCCAATCCGGACGGTATGCCACTGGGTGCCCCTTTTATCTGTACTATCAAAAGCATAAGGTTTTTGGTCCATCTGTTCCAAGATACGAATTCTTTCATCAGCATTCTTTTCTACAAGGAAAGCACCCACTTGCATGGTAAATGCGAAGGCCTTTGGAGGCTCGGAAATTTCCACTTTTTCCGGTTCTTTAGGTGATGGTGCGGGTGCAGGCGTAGGTGCAAGTGTGGGTTCTGGGGATTTAACCGGTTGCGGTTCGGTTTTTGGAGCAGGAGGCGGGGGCTCCGCCTTTACTAATTTTTCCGTCGTCGGTGTGACTTCCTCGCTAGCATCCTGTTTCACAACCTCTGATTGTGGCTCCGTAACAGTGGGTTTCACCTCCGGTGCCGGGGGCACGGTTTCCATGACTTTTGGCGGTGCCGGAGGCATCTTTTTACGTGTCACCGGAGTTTGGGACACTTCGGGCGATTCTGTCATTCCCACGGACTGCTTGTCCAGTTTGGCCGCCATGTTGAGCTCTGAAGGGATTTCCATCATGCGGAGCCATATGAAGGCGGCAATGCCCACGATCAGGATGAGAGTTGCAACGCTTACTGAAATAATTGTCGTTTTTTTTGATATGGCCATAACATCCCCCAATAACCGGTTGGGATTCTTATTTATCTATCTATCCATATTTTCAATATATTTTTTCCATCTGCCCTTTGGTATTCCATTGCCTTTCGTATCCGCCGAACCAGATTGATGCCGAGGCCGGTTTCAATTCGCTCCATGGCCGGTCGGGATCGGTCCGGTCTCGGCAGATCAAGTGGATTGAACTCCACACCGTCATCCGTGAAGGTGATGGCAATCCTTTCGGTATCAACTTCAACATCTAATTTGATGGTGTGAACATCCTCATCCTCGAAACTGTATTGTACGATATTCATGAGGAGCTCTTCTATCACCAGATTCACGGCGTTATTGATTCTGGGTGATAGTTCTATGGGAGTTAAAAACTCCGTTAGTTCTCGATTGACCTTGGTGAGTTCTGCCTTGTCGTTTTGAAGGGATATGGACAGCTTATTGCTCAAATTAAACCTTCCATTATGCTTTCCGAATTACGTAATATACCGATCCCTCAGTATATGGATATGTAATCCCAACTTATGTAACGAGGCGGCATTCCACTGATCATAGAAAGATGAGTATTCCGTGTCAAGTAAAAGGGTTAGAATGACATAAACATGAAAAGGGATTTTGACAGGCGAAGTTTGTTCAGTTATTTGAATGCTGACTGACTCGGTGTATGGTTTTTTTCCAGTTTTCCATCTGATTGGATAACACCGTCAGCCGGTTTTGAAGCTCCTTGAGATTTGCCTCCATCATTATACCGAGAACAGCCATACGTTTTTCAAAGCTGCCGGCGGTTTTCATTATTCGATCTATTTTTCCCTGAAATTTTCTGAGCTCGGGTCGTTTATTGAGGAGTTCTTCCCGTTCTTTTTCAGCAGCGGCTCCCATCTGCTGTAGCTGGTCATTGGAGAGCGGCTTCGGTTTAATGTTCAGATTGAAAAAGTTCGATAATTCCGCTCTATCCTGATCTGCTTTCATATACTTTGTATATAATAGTTAGCTCCGCCCCGTCAAGATACCGATGTTATTGCTTAAGGAATTACTTTTCGAGCTTTAAGCCTTTCAATACCTCAAATCCGGCGTTTATTTGATCTTTTGTGCATCGGCAATCTCCGTCGTTCAAATTGGCGCCGCACTTTTGGCAAAGACCCTTGCAGGCTTCCTTGCAAAGCGGCCTTTGGGAAAGACTCATGATAAGTTGTTGTTGCAAGGCGTCTTTAAAATCGATCTCCTCTCCGTCAAAATACGTTATTCCTATTTCTTCGGCAGTTAGTTCCTTATCCTGATAATCGCCCTCGTCCGTTGTATCCGAACCGCTGTGGGCAAATGCCATGTCGAAAACCTCGGTCAAGGGTTTTTTAAAACCTGATAAACAGCGGCTGCAATTCAATTGGACATCTGTGTTGAATGAACCGCTCATTCTGTACATTTTTCCGATCGTTTTTACTTCGACACTTAATTTGATGGGGGATATGAATTTACATTCTCCGGTTTTTTCCAGATCCTTCAGGATAGGAAATACTTCAGGGGAATCTTCACGTTCGATGGAAACTCCGGTTTCCGGAATATCGACAATACGAATCAGCAAGTTCTTCATGTTCTTACTATTCGATCTTGACTTCTTTGAGGATTTCAATTGATTCCAAGACTTTTCCAGAGCCGATCACAACCGTGGATAACGGGTCCTCTGTAACGGTAATGGGAAGTCCGGTCTCTTCTCTGAGGAGTTTGTCGAGATTTTTCAACAAGGCGCCGCCTCCGGTCAACACAATACCGCGGTCTACGATGTCTGCGGCCAGCTCCGGTGGGGCTTGTTCCAAAACAATTTTAACTGTTTCCAGAATGGCATCGATTTGCTCTGATATTGCACCGCGAATTTCTTCAGAGTCTATTGCCAGAATTTTAGGAATACCCGAAACAAGATCTCTGCCTTTAACTTCAATGGTCTCCAGATCTTCAGGGTCCGGATACGCGTTTCCGATGGAGGTCTTGATGGCCTCGGCCGTTCTTTCGCCGATCAGTAGATTGTAGTTGCGTTTGATATATTGCATGATGGCAGCATCCATCTTGTTGCCCGCCACCCGGATAGATCGACTGTAAACGATACCCGCAAGGGAGATGACAGCCACCTCGGTCGTACCCCCGCCGATATCGACAACCATGTTACAGATGGGTTCGGTAATGGGAAGTCCCGCACCGATTGCAGCAGCCATGGGCTCTTCAATCAGATATACTTCTCTGGCTCCTGCAGATTCCGCAGATTCTTTGACTGCGCGCTTTTCCACCTGTGTGATACCTGATGGGACGGCAATGATCACCCTTGGACGAACGAATCTGCTTCGCCGGTGTACCTTTTGAATAAAATGCCGAAGCATCGCTGCGGTTACTTCAAAATCAGCAATTACACCATCCTGCATTGGGCGGATAGCGACAATGTTTCCCGGAGTTCTTCCCAACATGTTTTTTGCTTCAGTACCGACGGCCAGTATCCGATTTTTGGATCGCGTATCCGTGCGTACAGCTACCACCGAAGGCTCGCTCAGCACAATACCTTTGCCCTTTACATAGACAAGGGTGTTGGCGGTTCCGAGATCCACAGCTAAGTCATCAGAAAGCACACCCAAAAGCGAATCTAGAACTAGTCCCATTTTTTTACCGCCCTGCTGAATAATAGTCTGGAAAGCGTTATCATGAGAGTTTAGGAATTGATTACCGAAGGATATGCTTGAAGTCAATTGTTGTAAACATAGAGAACGATCTCTCAAATTCTAGCGAAAACAATGTCGTCAAAGAAACAGAAACCGGCGATAGTATCATTTCTTGATGGACAGCATGACGTGTTCTGGTATATTGTTTTCCGGCGAATACCCCCCCGGGCGGTGTGATTATTAATCGACTTAAGCGAAGGATACGATCATGGCACTGGAAATACGATATTTAGGTTGGACAGCGTTTGAACTCATCACTTCACAGGGAACTCGAATTCTACTGGACCCGATGCTTTCCGGCAGCAAAAAAGACGGTATTCCTCCATCCCCGGTTCAAATTCATGAACTGCTGGACATTAACCTTCTCATGATATCACATGCAGCAGCCGACCATGTGGGACAGGCCATGGAGATACTTAGAGATTCAAGTGCGGTTCTCGTCTGCGATCCGGCAACGAGATTTTTAGCGGAATCTCACGGCATACCTGAAAATCGAATTTATCGCATGGTTTCCGGGGTGCTTTTCAAGTTTGATGATGTTGCCGTAAAGGCGCTACCGGCACAGCACATCTCCCTTGCTCGAACCGATGCGGGATTTGCAGGCGGACAACCGTTGAGCTTTATTATCGAGACAGAAGATGGGGAGAAGGTCTTTTTCGCCGGAGATACTTCGATTCACAGCGACCTGAAGCTCTATGGCGAATTGTATCATCCTATAATCGGCATTTTGGGCGTCGGCGGAGTCAATGTTCATGGCCAGTCCATGACGGAGCTTCATCCGGATGAGGCGGTTTTGGCTGCCAAGTGGCTGGGACTCGAAGCAGCGATACCCATGCATTACCGGGGAAATGAAGGTAAGGATTTTGTTGATGAATTACAAAAACTGGCACCGAATATCGAAGGTATTTTGATGAAGCCGGGAGACCGGTATATATACCCGCCTGAATAATCCCTCCTTTTGCCTCTTTTCATTCGACACTACCAGCGGAAAGTGTGCCATACCAGCCGGGAGAGCCATTTTTTTGACACCTAAGAATAATTATAACACTTTGTAATTATTATATTTTATTTGAATCCGATTCGTTGGCATACCATTTGCTCGGTAATTATCAATGGATTTGAATGCCCTGAATAGGAGTGCACATGAATAACCGATCGTTTTTAAAGGAAAATCTGGAAGCACTGGAACAACACAACCCGCCATTGTGCAGATGGTTGAAAACCCAGGCTGTGGACATGAATAGGATAGAGACCGGGTTGATCTGGAATAGCCATGGGTTGATTGATTGGCCGCTTCCATCCGGAAAGGGGCTGTTTGATAGCATCAATCCGAATCAATTCTACCAGAATTGGGTTGTCGAGGGCGATGCGGACCGCAGTGCCAGCATCATTATCGGATGCAACCTGGGATATGGCATTAACCATCTGCTATCCAATACGCCAAACAAACACAAGGTTCTGGTGATGGAGCCGAATCCGGAGATGCTTATGGCCTGCCTGAGTCAAACCGATTACAGGCGGTTTTTTCAAATCCATAAGCTCTTTTTTCTCCCACCCGATACCGATGTCATCAGAGAAACGATGTTCCGACAGCTCGAACTCTATTATGAATTCGGAAAAATAGACATGCGGACAGATTTGCCCAGCAAGCAGATCGGGCCGGAGTATGCTCAATGGAGTCAAAAATGCAACGAAGTCCTTAAAGATTTCAAAATCGAAATGGATACCATTTATGTGCATCAGGATAAAATGATCGGCCACGAATTGAATAACTTTGCCCGGGCCATGCAGGATGGAAGTCTCCTCAATCTCAAAAATCAGGGTAAAGGCTTAACGGCAGTGCTTTTGGGGGCAGGGCCTTCTCTTGAGCAATTTGTTCCGCGCTTATCAGAAAATCAAGGGTATGCCCTGTATGCAACTGCGTTTCAGACACTTCCGGCTTTGCAGAAATTCGATTTTAAACCCCATTTTTGTCTGTGCATAGATCCAACATCCGGTATGAAAGGTGTTTATGATCGGATGGACGTGGAATGGGCAAACGATATTCCGCTTATTTATTCGTGTAAAATGCTGCCGGAAGTCCTCGATAGATATCCCGGGCCCACCATACCGATATGGACCGTGGGGGGTATGGGAGCGAGCATCTTTCAAGGGCGGGAACTCGTTTTGAATGCAGGCAGGAATGTGGGTGTTGCATTGACCCGTTTTTTGAAATGGTGCGGCGTCAGCCGAATAGTATTGGTGGGACAAGATTTTGCCTGGTCGGAGGATAAGACGCATGCAACCGGGCACGTACAAAACAAGGGGAGCTTTAACTTCGATCCCAAAAAACATGTGGAAATGAAGAACAAAAATGGAGATAGGATCTATTCTCATTATGTATATATTACCGCTCTTCGCACTTTAGAAAAGGAACTGGAAGGAATAGACATTCCGGTTCGTAATTTATATGGCGGTAACGCCGTTATTGAAGGTGCGCCGGAGCTGACATGGGATGAGGTTCTCGCCGATGGAATCCTGGAATCGGCTTCAGGCAGCCTGGACCATTTATTATGGAAGCTCAACCAGGCCAGATCCCCCAGGCCGTGGCCTCAATTTGAAGCTCGCAGTTCCACGTGGGCGGTTTCTCTAAATTCAGCAAGAAAGCGATTGGAGAAGCTTTTCAGAAAGGCAAACAACAATCAGAAGGAAATTTTTTCAACCTTAAATAAGCTCCTGGTATTTCTCACTCAAGATCCGTTGTATAAGCCGTATCTGTTAAATGACATCCGCAACTTGGCAGGCATATTATTTGTTACCCGGAATTTCGGCCAAAAGGAGTTGGCAAAATGTAAGCAGATCTTAAAGCGGGTGTTGAAAAAGGCCAGAGAAATAGATCAAAAGCTTGTTGTTGTGCCGGAAAAACAGAGGATGAGTGCGTGATTCAAACAGGAAATTCCGGTATCCGTTCATTTCTTTAGGAACTTATTGAGCAGACTCTTTGCTTGGTCCTCGTAGGGCTTGATTTCCTTTTTTTCAAGGATTTTTTTAACCTCCTCGGATTCAAGGACTTTTTCTTTAAGCTGGGACTCTGCGATGCTCTTTAGGTCCGGTCTGAATTTGGGTTCCGAAAACGTACCCGAAACCAGCACGGGTACCATCACTCCGGAACGATCCTTGTCATCGCCTTGCCCTTTCAGGCTGGCCACAAGCTTCGATTCAATTCTAAAATCGAGTGTTTCTTTTACCAAGTCGGCATTCCCGGCTGCCAACAAACGGAGCAGGGGAGATTTCAGGTTGGTCCCCGGCGTTTTTACGTTTCCGTTTGTAATCGTAAAAGGCACTTTAAATTCGGTAAAATCGGTACGGGGCCGTGAATCGACATCGACTTTTTCTGCTAAACCCAAAGCGGCCATTGCATTCCTGACCATGCCGGCAATGTCAACACCGACAATCGCCCCGTCCAGAAATAATAGCTCACCCTTGCCGTTAAGCGTTTTCTTAATGACTTCCGGATCATCTCCGGTCATCCGGATCGATATCTTGGCCTCGGTGGAGCCTTCAATCATATCCTTTTCTGCCAGATCTTTCATCAGCGGTGCGATCTGTACGGAATTGACGGCAAGATCCATTTTAGTGTTCGGAGATGATGACTGAACATTCAGTGTTCCGTTGCCCTTGATTTTACCGTCATATAGGTTCATGGATAAGGGGTTAAGATTGAATACGCCGTTTTTCGCGGTGATTTTTACAAGTAAATCTTGGGTTTTTAGATTATTTGCTTTGAGATTGCCAATTTTTAAAGCGGCTTCGAGTATCAATTTCCTGAGAGGGGTGTAATCGGTTTTCTGCTTTCCACTCGCTTTGGCAGGTTTCTCTTTATCAGCAGTCGGTTGAGTGTCGGACTTCGGCGGAAGGTATCGGTCCGCATCGATTTGATCTAGCTCAAGATTCACGTTGATATCGGGTTTGCTGAAATCCTTGGCACTTGCTGAGAATTTAAGAGTGGAGTCATCTAAGATCAGTATTCCGTCTGACAGACTAATCGCCATGGGACTGCCTTTTAAACCGGCTTCAAGCGAAATGCGGTTTATGGCTTCGGGATCTGTGGTTGCAATTGGAAATTCTTGGCCCAACGCCGCTATCAGTTTTCGGGGTGAAAATTCTGAGATCTTTACTTTCAAGTCGACGGCCGGCTTATCAGTCGGGCTTTGAATTTTTCCGTTTAAATTTGCTTCCAGTTGATTTAATGCACTCAAAGCAAGGTCGAAAGGAATCGTACCTTTACCCGGGTTGAGCCCGACCGGTCCTAAATTACCTTCCAGTTTAATCGGCTTCTGATCTAAAAGGGTGGAAAAGACAATTTTGATGGGTTTGTCCAGTGACACATCTTGCAGCTGCAAATTGAGATCGCTGATTTCTTTTTTCAGGCCGCTTGCGTGGTCCGTGTATAGCAGCGCCCCATCACTAATCTTGAACTCACCAACGGCAAGGTTCTTTATGGGCAGTTCACCAGAAAGACCGGATGAACTTTTCTCAGTAGGTTTCGGTTCTTCTTTTTTCTCTGGGGCTTGAGCAAACTCCCAGTTTGTTTTACCGTTCTTGTTCTTTTCCAGTACAATGCGCGGTCCCATCAAAATAAACCGTTTGAGTTGGATGTCTTTTGAAAGCAGCGGAAGCAGTTTGATGCGCACTTCAAATGAATCGATGGTAACAAAGTTCTTTTGAGAAAATCCCGGAAGGCTTCCAAGTTTCAGATCTGAAAAACTGATACCCGCAAAGGGAAAAAGGGATAGGTCCAGGTCGCTGCCGATGCTGAATGAACGCCCGGTAGCTTTGGCGACCTGTTTTTCAATTTCCGGTTTATACTTATTGATGTCAACAAATGCAGGAATGATTAACAGGGCCGCGATAACCAACACGACCAAGCTTCCACCGATGATAACTAACCATTTCACTGCTTTCATGGATTACCTCCAATCAGGATTAAACGGTTTTGGCAAAATCGAGAAAGGCTTCCATGAGCACTTCGGGCCTTTCAACCGGAATCATATGTCCGGCATTGGGAATATCGAGCCGCTTGGCATTGGGCAGCCGTCCGAATAGCTCACTTACATGTGCCTCTTTGTAAAAAACATGATCCGCTAAACCGGTCACAACCAAGACCGGGAGGTCCAGCTTCTCATAAGGAATGTTCCAATCCCCATCCCGGGAATGATCCAACAGAAAATAATGCCCGCTTTGTCTATCAAGGGGCTCATAGGTTTCTCTGGTCATGAAGTTTTCCCGGTTGGCTGCCAGCCATTCCTCGTCGAACAGCAGCGGGAACATACAATCCTTCAATAAATCCATGCCGCCGACTTTCGCGTATAGGACAGTGGCATCGTTGATCCATCTCAACCGGGCACCATCTCGTCTGAGCGTGTTGAGAAAGACCAACCCGGCTGCTTCTGCGCCATTGAAATAGGTATTTGCGGCAAAAAGTCCACCAATGGAAAGCCCCACAAATACGGGTTTAGGAGGTGTTATTTCCTGCAACAATTTTTTAGCGTCGGCTGAAATCAGTTGAGGATTGAGTCTGGTTCCGGGTGCAAAGGAACTGTCGGCCTGCCCGCGAAAATTAAACAGCAGTGTGCCGTGGCCGGCTTCGTGAAGCTGCGGGGCAATGGCAGCATTCCACATATCGGTACTACCCGTAAGGGCATTAAAGAAAACAAATGTGCATCCCTCCGGACTGGTTGGTGCGGTGTATTCATAGTAGATGGAATCTTGAGGACCGAGTTCTAAAGTAGCCATGTCTTAAACCTCCCTTTTAAAATAGTTTAAAAAATATATTTCACTCGTGAACACCAGTATATCTGCTCTTACGATATCCACACATACAATTTTCAAACCCATCGATCAACCCATTAAACGGGAATGCTCGACAGGCTTTAAATCATTCTCCGGGCTACAATTTCATCTAATTTATTCCAATTATGCTTAAACCACTTTATCGACCGCACGCCATGCTTCAGGTAGCGCACAAACTCATCCGAATCCGGCAGGACGGTATAATATTCACTTATGGTCCAGTGGAGCACGTAGAGCGTGCCTGCCAGTATCATCTGTGGCAGGTATTTTAATTCAATAGAACTCAAGCCTCCAAGAGGCTTCAATTCTTGTGCGCACGCTTGATAACTATCCAAAAACATGCTTACCCGATCAAGCAGGAGGTCTCCGTTTGATTTTTCTTCCCAGGCCGAACAAAAGTAAGTCAAGGCTATAGCCACATCAAAACACCTGGCATCCAACATCGACCAATCAAAATCGAACAGGCCGACTACCGTTTCGTCTCGGAATTTTAGATTTCCCGGATGAAAATCTCCATGAATGGTCAGGTGCGGTAAAGTGTCATAACTCCTTCTCTCAATGGTGTTCAAGAACAGCTCAACGCTTTCATTCAGCCGATGAATATGTTGTATTAAATAGCGGTCGAAAACCGAGTCTCCCGGAGAATCGGTATAGGCTTTCCATCTGGCCGGCATGTGAGAGATCTGATCGATAATTTTGGGTTCCTTCCATCCGGTGGTATCTTGCCACCCATAGATGGTGTTGTGATAGGCTGCCAAAACCTCAGCTGCATGTGAAAGTTCAGCGACTGTGCACAAGGGATTGTCCCATTCGTATTTATCTTTCCCCGGCAAGTATTGATAGATTGCGATAAATAATTCCTGCCGGTCGTCAGTGGATTGCTTGGATACCTTCACATACGTTGTCTGATATTTCGTCTCTGCCAGGTGAGGGGAAAGCACGAAACCTCTTGCTCCCAGCTCATTTATGAGTGCATGTTCAAAGCAAATTTTATTTTCCTGGATCCCTTTCCGGTAAATTCTTAGAATATAATTTCTTATCTGCCCGTCTTTGAGGATGTGGATATCATTGGTCACATTGACATAACCTTTGTAGATACGAACCGCACTTGTAAGCTCTCCCAGATCGTAATGATTATTCACAATCTCACTGATGGATTCGAAATCCAGAACTTCAATTATGGGCTCTGCAACCATTGATCGCCTTTCCTGCTCCGGTTCGCTTCTGTATTGTTATCTGTCATCCATTCGGCATGCTACAGTAATGGAAACCGAAAAAAAAGCTTTATCATCACCACATATCAGACTTTGTGCTGCCGGAAGGAAGGAGGGCATTAATGAAATGATGGGAGGAGGGTAAGAATTTAAACAGTGATGACTATAAGCTGTCATCCAGGAGACGTTTTTCTCCTTCAAGTTCTCGGATATTGGTTACATCCTGGCTGACTTCCAGACATCCTTTGTAGGATCCGTTGCCGTCCCTTAAGGGAAAATATTTGATAAGGATAAACTTACCCCCCAGTTGAATCCAGAATTCAGCACTATCTCGCTTTCCGTTCTTAAACGCTTCCAGAATTTTTTCCACCGCATGAACACTGTCCGGGGGATGACATCTTTGAACTTTCCGACCGATGATGCCGGGGCTTCTCGGAAATATTCTTTCTTTACCTTTGGAGTAATAGGCCACCCGGTCATCCTCATCGACCAGTGTTAAATCCACCGGTAAATTCACCAGCATCAGGTTTATCAGATCTTTTGATAAAGAACCGGTATCAAGATTAAATCGATCTGTTTCTCTGACTCGCACCTTTTCTGCCGTCTCCGGCAATACCCATCCTTGCTCGGGTTTAATCCAAGCAAAACCGATCTCTGCTTCACCTTCTTTCACCTTTGCCCAATCGCTGTCGGTCAGGGTATTCAACGACATCGGGTATAAGATGTTATCCTCTTTGTATATCATTTCCCGTACAGTGGCGGTGAGGTCTTTTAAGGTGGATACCGCTTCCTGTGGTGCTGCCTTGGAGATTGAACGTTGCGCCGTCTTTACCAAGGCCCGGATATCGTCATGAATGGCCCACATGACCTGTGGCGGACCTGAGATATCGTGTGCTTCGAGAAGCGGAAAAAGCTGGTTCTCTTTTCTGAGATAGTGGTTGTTGATCTTTGACAGACGATCGATGAGACCATCCAGATCTTTTTGACAACCTTTATAAATCTCTTCATCAGGTGGCGTACCCATCTTGCCGACGAGCTCTTCAATCTGATCCATTATCTCTTCCGAAGCACGGTTCTCTTTCATAAAGGTATGAACCGGATGTCCCGGAGGCGCATCCGGAATTTCATGTTGTTCCAAGGCTTCTTTAAAAACCGCCACATGCACGTCACAGAGACGCTTGACCTCGCTTTCAGGCATTCCTTCATCAATGAGATTTTGCTCCATGTTGGCGATTTCTGAAGGCGAGACGTCTTGGATAAGCTTTTGAAACCTCTGTTTCAGCTTTTCCATGCTCTCTCCTTCATGGAGATCTCGGATGATGCCTTTTAAAACATCTTCCCGTGCTTTGGGGTCACTCAACGGTTCAGGGGATTTCACTTCATCCCTGCTTAAGTGCTCCGTTCGGTCTGTTTTCTTTTCGATTTCACGCGCAATATCCTGCAACAACAGATCCACATCGATTTTTCCGATTGCGGCCGCCTGACTCAACGTGGCCACTTTGCCTACGGTTTTTCTCATTGCCGGATTTTTCAGGTTCTTGAAATGAGGCGATTTCGAAATGAGAAAATCAATGAGGAAGGGATATTCATTCAAAAGATCGTTAATTTTTGTTTTTGCGTTCAGTTCCATTGTGCCTCCTCTTCACCGAAAACGAAGATCCTTCCAATCGGCAAATATAGGGTATTCTTTCGGAAACAGCGATAATCGGTCACCGGGATGAACCATTGAATCTTTTGAGGTGGCCTTATAATTTATCATCGTCAGTTGAACCTCATCCGGCTCGATATTGACGCTTTTTAAGATTTCGACAATCGGTATAGAACTTTCAAGATCTATTTGCAAAGGATAATTATTTCGATCTTCAATCGATTTCCGCAACGATCCAAACACGTGTATCTCTGTCAAAGGCTTCATTCGTATGCTCCTTTCACATACCTTTTTTACGACCTCTCCCTCTCATGAAATCCTATTCGAATGGAGTTTTGTATTAAAGCGATTATAACAGCATCATTGGAATGTCTTTGACTTAAGTCAATATATTCGGCGAAACTTTTTTCATCCTGCCACCAAGACACTAAGGCACGAAGAAAAAAATAAAAAAATAATATCTTTGTGTCTTTATGACTTTGTGGCAAATTGTTTTTGGGCACTTTTCCGGCTTGTCCGCCTCCCTCTGGCGGGTTTATCCAGGTTAGGTTATTTTTTTGCAGAGATTGATTAAAAAAAGGAATGGCGGCATGGTGCTAGAAGGCTGTGACCGCCTCTTCTTTGGAGGGCAGGATATCAAAGAATCGTTCAAGCTGCATGAGCTTGAAGAGATCTCGGACACGATCCTGTAAACCGCAGATCTTGAGTTGTCCTTTATGTCTCTTGACCTTTTCCAAGCAAGATACAATCGTACTGCATCCGGAGCTGTCCACAAAATCGAGTTTCGTCATATCGAAAACCACTTTTGCGTTTTCCTCCAATATGGGCAAAATATCACGCTCAAACTCTTTACAGTTGCTTGCATC